>JAPUDW010000296.1 GCA_027492915.1 Bacteroidota bacterium
CGGGCGGTTATCTTCTTTAGCAGCGGCGAAAACCGTTTGGCTAATCATATCTTTGAGCGTCTTGCCGGCGATTGTGATGTCGGCATCACCACCAGCCGGAATGACCGGAAACTCGGCGGCATCAATACCCTTGACGTTCGAAACCGTTGCACCGCAGCGGACGTTAACCGTCAGCGTGGCGGGGTCGAGCGACAAATCGACCCGTTCTGGCGACAGGTTATTCACCAGATCAGCCAGCGTTTTGGCGGGCAGGGTGATCGAGCCTTCTTGTTCGACTTTGGCACCAATCCATGTGGTGATGCTCATTTCGAGGTTGGTAGCCGCCAGTTTAACACGGGCATCTTCGGTGGCGAGCAGGATGTTACCCAAAACGGGCAGCGTGGGGCGGTTTTCAACAGCACGGGCAACAATGCCCAGACCTTTAGCGAGTTTATCTTGTAAAACGCTGGTTTTCATTAGACAGGTGGCTCCTGTTAGATTCGGCTTTATCCCAAATTATTTCCCAACAGTATACAACAGGTGTTCGGTAATGGGTAGCGGGGTTTGGGCGAAACAGCCAAGCCTTAACGACAGTGGCACAAGGGCTTCTTTCTATAGGGACGAGATGTGCTGCGTCCGTTGGTCAGCGGATTCGATTGGGACGGTAGGGGTTTGGCGGTGACAAACCCGTTTTACCATCGGCAAAAACGATTAGCTGCCTGTTTTACAGGTGATAACAGGTGACTGTACCCTTACTGACCCCCATTTGTGAATAGGGTGTTTGGATAGGTAAACCGTTTTCTAACTTTACCTGTTTGTAAATACGATTACAATAATATAAATCCTTTACTATATAAGAATTGATGATGAGCTATGAATTTCGATGAAATGAATTCTGCTCCTGCAACTCATATTGAAGCAGAAGCTAGCGAGTCAATTGATCCATTTGCACCAGAGAAAATTGCTCGTATTCTTGCGTTAAATGCTCACGAAAATACACAAATTGCAATGGGAGAAACAAATCACGTTGAATTTAAAGAAAGCTTTGTATTTGCTTCTTTAAAATCTTACGCCAAGACAATGGCAGCATTTGCTAATACAAAAGGTGGCTACATTGTCTTCGGAGTAAAAAATCAACCTAAAATTATCGTTGGACTTCAGAGCGATTCTCTTGATAAATTAGATGCTGCAAAGCTAACAGGATCATTAAATGATCTTTTTTCGCCTAAGATTTCATTTCGCAAACATGTCACTATTATGGGGACAACGAAGATCGGTTTTATTTATACATTTCCATCCATCGTAAAACCTGTCATGGCAAAACATGATTACCAACCTGAAGTCAAAGAAGGCGAAATTTATTATCGATATGAAGCAAGAACTGAGAAGATAAAGTATCCCGAACTTAGAAGTATTATTGATGACCAGCGACGCAGGGAAACAGAGCTTTGGCTGAAATATATGAGCCATATTACGAAAATGGGAGTAGATAACATCTCAATTGTGAGTTCAAGCAATGGTGAAGTAATTGGTTCTAGCAGTAGAACTACTTTTCTTGATGAAAAGACACTTGAACAAATACAGTTTGTAAATGAAGGACAACTTCATGAAAGTGATGGCGAACCAACCCTAAAACTAGTTGGTGATATGCAAGAAGTGCCATTAGGCATAAAACCTGAAACAATTGAAGTCCCAATTGAAATACATGTTGATAGACCCATTCCATTTCGTAGTCATAATATTGTGAGAGGCTTTCTAGAACAAAAACAAGTTAATGATCCTGAAATCTACATCGAACAACTGTGTTTTTCAGAGTCAAGTTTTCTCCCACTCTACTACTTTGGAAAACTAGCTAAATTAAATCACACAGAACTAGCAAAAATTATTGAATCCACAAAAGTACCATCTCCCCAAATAAAGAGAAAACTTCTACAGAGACTTGGAAATGAGCGCGAGAACTATTCAAAAACTTTATTATTGGATGATCAACCTAAATCCCAAAAGAAACAAGGTATATATAAAAAGCTGTTAAATGAATCTCTTGAAACAAATATTGAATACGGTGAGGTTGCACACTTACTTCAAACAATTCGCTGCCTAACTTATGTTGAAATTAAGCCACCTTATCTGTTCCCAATTATCCAAAACCTATATGAAATGTTTTATACAGTTCGAGATCTAAAGACATTGGCAAATGATTTTCGAAAAACGCTTTGTCATCTTGATTGTGTCCTATATCAAGACGATGTACGTATATGACAACATTATTCTCAATTTTCGACCAAAGACTGTGGCGAAATATTGTCGCAGTCGTTCGCTCCTCGAGCTTGGGAAGTTTAGACGGTGTGAAGATCAATAGTTGGTTAGTCGAAAGGAATGAAGCATGGCCCATATAGTAAATCCTCACAACTACGATACCGAAGACGATGCGGTGTTCGCAGGGCTTTTAATGCAGGGGCTTGTGTGGATCGAAGATGATGAGGACGAGCAAGATCGTTTTGTCGGTGATGTACTGGACGAAGCATATAGTTTTCTCGAAGAGCATGATGATGAATGGGTAAACTTCAGCCGTCTTAATCATCACCTTTATGAAACCTTTGGCAAAATTGATCCTAAAAAGCTAGGGAAGCAGTATAAAAATCTGGTCAAATTTTTTGAAGATTATTCCTCGGCTTTTGAATTACGCTTAGATGAAAAGAAAAATGGTTTATATTTCAAAAAATTAATACCACGGCCGCCCCGGCTGCTTGTTTATTAATTCCCAAAACCCGCCACCCGCAGGGGCCCCCCCCCCGGTTGTTTGGGGGTGGGGGTGGGGGTGGGGTAGTTCCCGCATCAGCATAGAACAGGATAAAAGCGAATGTCCGCCAATTCACCCGAAGAAAAAGAACATAGTTGGGCGCACACCAATGCCCCGAAAGCGATCTACGAAAAGACAAAATTTCTCGCGCGGGAAATGCGTACAAATCCTACGCCTGCCGAAAATCATCTGTGGCAGCGCATTCGTAAACAACAAGTCCTCGGTTTCAAATTTCGTCGCCAATATCCCATCGACCGCTTTATTGTAGATTTTTACTGCACCGAAGCCCGACTGGTGATCGAAGTGGATGGTGGTATACATGAAACACAAGAGGAAGCCGACCAACTCCGCACGGAGCTTTTGGAAAGTCTTGGTTTACGAGTCCTAAGGTTTACAAACGGCGAAGTGCTTCAATACGCGGATGCGGTGGTGGAGCGCATTGGCGAGGAATTGATGCGACCCCACCCCTAGCCCCTCCCCAAAACACAGGGAGGGGAACCAAACCCAACCCTCAAACAAACCATCTTCTAACTTGACTTTTTAGCCCGCTTGTTCTATCTTGTAACTGTGCGTTTTCTCTGATTTCTTTGTGCCTTTGTGGTAAAAGCCTGTGCCTTGGACTGATGACTGGCGACTGTAGACTATCGACTG
This sequence comes from Bacteroidota bacterium, assembly GCA_027492915.1. Classification (GTDB taxonomy): domain Bacteria; phylum Chloroflexota; class Anaerolineae; order Aggregatilineales; family Phototrophicaceae; genus CFX2. The sequence continues at coordinate 3,431 of JAPUDW010000296.1, forward strand.
TTTTGCAGCAAACGTTGCTGCGGCAGCCCACCCATCCACCGCTGCAAATAAAAAGTTGGCAATCTTGGCGGCAGCACACCTTTTGCCAAAATTGCCGTGAATCCAGCCGAGCAATCCGCCGAATTGGCATAAAATCATCTTTGCCATTGCCGAAATTGCTGCCAAATTTGCCAACTGTCAGTCACCCGATGTCCGCCATAAAACGGGTTTATGTCGCCGCCGACTTGGACGACTTCGCGTGCAAAGCCTCCCGTGGGACGACATAAAAATGCACTGTGAAAGTGAAGAATTTTGCGAAATAAAAAGGAACGGCCTCAACCATTCCCTTTTCTCTCTGTGTCTCTGTGGTTAGTCTTGTATGGTCTTTGTATTTTGACTGGAGACTGGTAGCTGACGACTTTCTGGTTCCCTCCCTGTTACTACGGGGAGGGCTAGGGTGGGGTTAGACTTTTAACTTCCCACTACACCATACTCTCGCCGCCGTCCACGTTGATCGCCTGTCCGGTCACGAAACGCGCCGCGTCCGAACACAGGAACAGCACCACCTCCGCGATCTCGTCCACCGTCCCGTAGCGCCCCTGTGCGTTCGCCGGTTGGGCAGGCGCGGCTTTCGGGTCATCGGGGGTCAGGTTCGCCGGGCAAATCGCGTTCACACGGATGCCCATCGGCGCGAACTCGCGGGCGCACTGCTTGGTCATGCCGATCAAGCCGGACTTGCTCGCCACGTAAGCCACACCCTCGGCCAGCGGGTTCGGGTGGCCTGCCGTCGATGCGATGTTGACAATCACGCCGCCGCCCTCGTCGGCCATCACCCGCCCGACCATCTGGCTCATAAAAAACGCGCCGTTCATATTCACTTCGATGATGCGCCGCCAATCCCACTCGTCCACCTTGGGCATCGGGCCGAGCTTGTAAACACCGGCTGCGTTAATCAAAATGTGGATCGCGCCGTAAGCATCCCGCGCCGCTTCGATCAGCGAACCGACCTGAAAGCGGTTGGAAATATCCGCCTGCCACGGGGAGGCTTTCCCACCGGCTGCGATGATTTCCCCCGCGACTTTCTCGGCGCGGTCGGGGTTGATGTCGTTCACCACCACTGACGCGCCCGCCTGTGCCAGCGCGAGGGCGGTGGCGCGGCCCACATCAGCGCCCGCGCCGGTGACCAGTGCGTTTTTTCCGGTGAGGTCTACGTTAAACGAGGTCAAATCGTCTGCAACCAATCCTGTAGGGCGGTATTCGCGCCAAAATGGAACTCGCCGGTACGCGGGTCTTTCAACATGCGGTCGGCGTAGGGGGCAACATAATAATACGCGCCGTGCTTGTAAGCTTTGTTATGACTATCGCAAACCGCCTTGCCGAAGGTTTGCCACGACCGCCAGTCGTTCTCGCCCATGATGACCAGCAGGCGGCTTTCAATCGCCAGCACGGCTTGTTCATCGAGCGCGTTGGTGGTCAGCGCCACGCCGTAGGGCATCTGCGCACGGGCGAATAAACCGAACGAGTCGCCCAGCAGGCCGGTTCCAGCCGCTTGCGCCAGAATCACCACCCGCTTGCGGTCGATCTTGTCTTGTTCCAGCGCCACTTCGTAAGCGTTGACGGCATCCTGCGTGGTCGAACCCGCGCCACCGGCACCACTGCGACCCGTGCCGCGCTTGTCCCAGCGGAACACCGCGTAGCCCGAAGCCAAACCGGCCTGCGCGAAGTGGTTGTACCCCTCGCGGTCATCGCAGCCAGCATGATGCAGGATAAACATCAGGGGGAATGTCTTTTGACGTGCCGAAACATACGGATAGTCGATCTGCCCATAAAGTCGTACACCGTCACCGGCGAACACCACTTCTTCTGTATGGGCGACTGATACACGGTCGTCTATTTGGTTGACAATCATATATTGATACTCCACCACCAAGCTCATCGAAAAAGGGATTTTGCGATCTGGTAACAACGCTAATATTTTGTAGCAGTGCGCTTGGTGAAGCGGAATAATATTAGTATAACAACCTTTTTGACGATATGCACCCATGACTTTTAGTAAATTGTCACTATTTTTACATTATTAGGTTCTTGATGACATTCGAAACGTAAGTTTTACCCCGTTTTACATCTGTGTTCCGACCGTGCGTTGAGCGAGAAACTTGACACCCTAGAACGCTAGTGCTACCCTATGGAAAGGGTTTATATTTTGTTTGTAATATTCAGGGGGTGGCGTTGGCGCTTGTATTCAACAAATTAGTTGAACAGCTTCAGAAGATGGGACGCATGATTCATGAGATTGATTTTGATGTCAGCGACCGCCTCGATATCGCCCTTACCCGTTTTGAAGCCGCGACTGATTTGGACTTCATCCATGAACGGATCGATATTGTGCGCGGAACGGATGTCAGCGGCTACCGTGGTGCTGCCCCCCTCGACGCGCCCTTCCATGAACGGATTTGCGATATTTTCCCTGCTCCCGCGCCGCCCGACTCGGCGACCATCATCGCGGCGGACGGTTCTCAAATTTACCCCAACGAACAGTGGCGAATGCCCTACTACCTGACGAATGTCGGGTTGTTTGTTTATCACCACGGCGACGAACGCACGCCCGAACAGATCAATCTGCCCAAGCTGGTTTACCACCCTGAACTGGTGCGCGACAAGTTTAACCGCGTGGTGAGCAGTCGCACCATCGACGCGCTGCGCACCGTGCGCGAGATGCACGAGTTGGGCGCCGTGGCGTGGAATATGCGCGATGATGCCCGTCCGCTGGTGGCGTTGTATGATAATCACCTGTTGTTCTGGGTAAACAGTGATGTTACCGGACATATCGAATTGATGAAGCGTTATCTCGGCGGTCTTGTTCACCTGCACGACGCAGGTGCGCTGCTCGGCGGCTATATTGATAACCCCGTGCGGAGTAAGATGGTCATTCGCTTACTCCATCTACTGAGTTTGGCGGAAGAGGATATTAAGGGCGATCCGCTGGGTTCCGGCGATATGGAAGGGCTGAAAGATCTCGACATCTTCAACCTTGTCCTGCGCCCCGGCGACCGCTCGGCGCTGATGCTCCAGAACTCGCCGCGTAACCTGCTGTATAAGAAGCGCGGCGAAAATTACGAGATCGCCTATTTCTATGTCAAAGTGAGCAGTGGTTATCAGGACGCGATTGCGCGTGTCGATATTCCGATGTGGGTGGCGCGTGATAAGCAGAAGGTCAACGAACTGCACTCGTTGGTTGTTTCCCAAAGCGCGATGCAGGGGCGCAATCCGTATCCCTACGCATTGACACGGGCGGACGAACTGGCGGTGGTTTCCAGTAAGGATAAGATGAAGCTGGAAGAAATGATCCGGCTTGAGTGGCGGCTGAACAAACCGGAAGTTGACCCGCTGGTGATTTCAGCCAAGAACTTTGGTAAGCAGATTGCCCGCAGCCAAAAACGCTTACATGAGTTGTGATTAGTCGATAGATAAATGCAAAGGCGCTGAGAACGCAGTTATTTTGTAGGGGCGCAAAACCTTGCGCCCCGCACGACAAAGGCAAACTTGAAAACAACAAGCATGGAAAACAGCTTGAGCGATGAAGACACAAAGAAGGCTGAGGGTTAGAAGAGGCGCTCTATGATGACCGTACAAGACCAGCAGTATATGGTTGGGCGAGTGCTGCGAGCCAGCACGCGCGGGTTCGCCTGTGGGACGCAGAGCAACCGTGTCGATAACAAACACGACTTTGGTGCGTTCGTCAGCGCACCGATTGCGAATGACGAGTCGATACAGGCGATTGGGCTGATTTACGCGGTCGAAATTAAGGATGATTTGCTCGTGAACGAGTTGGTGATGGCCGACTCGGTCAATAACAGCATCCTGCGTGACCAGCGCGAAAACCGGATGGTGCCGATGGAAATTAGTGTGTTAAATATCGGATACCGATTTAACAACGGCGCGGTCATCCACAGTTTACCACCGCGTCCACCCATGAGCTTGAGTCAGGTGGATTTGTGTACCCGTGATGTCATCCTTGAGTTCACGCGGCGGCATGATTATTTGATGCTGGTGTTGAACGCGGCGGAAGTGCCTTCGGACGATTTGCTGGCGGCTGCCGTTCGGTATGCATCGTGGCAGTATGACGATGAACAGCAGCGCTACCAATTTTTAGTGACGTGCGGTCGAGCGATTGCGCGGCAGCTTTCACACGATCTCAAGCGGCTGGAGCATGTGTTGGCGCTCATCCGTCCGGCGTAGTGGGCTGGCAAAATTGGCACGTATCGAAGGCGGCAATGGCAAAGGTTATATTTTTGCCATACACATTAGCCATCCAAACGCAGCCCGAACGACTCTGACCAGAGCAGGGGTGAGAGACACGGCTCAACGACGTTGGTAGTCAATGACTGTTTAATCAGCAGCGCGATTTGCTGATAGTGGACGGCTTTTGTCGTATTAGCGACGACACCAGCCTCGACGCTTTGGCCTTCTTCACAAAGGGCAACAGAAGGGTGGGATGATAGGCTTTTGTGACCGTATGATTTGTTGTTCATAACCCCTCCAACTTCAGCTTGCGATGTGTCTCAAATTACACTATTATTCTAGCACAGAATTTCTAAATAGGCAAGCGATTTTTGTCCGATTCTTGCTCATTCTTTAGTCGTATGGACGAAAGTCTAAGGTGGAATTTCGCTCCCTTATTAACTAGAACGCGGGAGCAAAATGTTTTGTTCAAAATTGGTGGAAATCTGCCCGAAATTGAACCACGAGCGTATCGAAAAGGTGTAACTTGCTGCCTACGCCAAAAGTACAGCCGCCTTTTTGCCATCGGTAATGTGCAACCTCCACTGAAAAATGGAAGGATATGGGTACAATGGGAAGCCTACTGCGCGATCATCAATCAGAGGAGTGAGCGATGGACAACCCGCTAGAACAACCCGCCCCGAATGATCCGGTTGAACGGGTGCATACCTTTGCCCGTGATCTGGCCTATGGTGCGACGCAGGGCAAGTGGGGAAGCAAGTTTCAGGTCAACCTGATGCGTGGTGAAGATTGGTATTCGCTGACCTATTTTCAGGGTGTGGATAGTGACGCGAACTTTGTCCCCTACCTCGAAAAGAAGTGGGCAAATAATAACCCCACCTCCGACCTGTTGGAATCCTACGGCTACATATCATTGGTCGAGCGTTTTGAATCCGGCAGCCGGAGTTACTTGCTGACTTCCAAAGCCTTCGACTTACTCGAAAAGCCGACCGCGCCGCCTTCGGTGTTCATCTCCTACGCCCGCCGCACCAGCAGCGCTCTGGCTCTGCTGATCGAAGCACGGCTGAAGCTGGAAGATCGCCAACTGCGAGCCTTCATCGACAAGGATATTCCGCTGGGCGATGAATGGCGCGATGTACTGGAAGCACGAATCAGTGCCAGCCAGTATTTTGTCTGCCTGCTGACGATGGATACACTGACTTCCAAGCCGATTGCCGAGGAACTGGAAATCGCGCTGCGCACGCCGACTTGCAAAATTATCCCGATTTGCCACAACGGCTACCGCTTTAGCACGCCGTTTAATACCGACCTCGGTGAACGCGCCCTGAGCAGTGAGATGATCGACACACTGGCGACCAAGAACGCGCTGGTGGTAGATACCGAAAGCGCTGCCAGCTATGAGGATAAGGTGAACCGCCTGTTGAGCCGCATAGGCTATTCGACGATTTAATAGTGGCAAGTGACAAGTTGGAAGTTTCAAGATAAATACAAAAACAAAGCGTTGAACCGCAGAGACGCAGCGAATCATAAATGAATCGCCATCACCATTTTCAGATTCTTTCGCCGTAGGGGAAAGTCTGTGACCCACTCGTCCGGCTTTTTTAACAG
>JAPUDW010000297.1 GCA_027492915.1 Bacteroidota bacterium
GATTAACCTTCATCCCAGACAAACGCTTTACTTAAAACATGTCCTCTCCTCAGCCAAAACACAGGGAGGGGAGAAAATACAAAATTCAGGGGCGAACAGACGAATATTTTGGACGACAAAACCCAATCCACCGTTTAGTGCAATGCTACCAAGTATATTTCATTACACCAATCTTAGAACAAAAGGTCTAAATGAGTCAAGCGAATTCGGTTCGAGTTTTCAAACTTAAGCCGTTAGAATGGTTGAAAATCGTTTAAAAATTTATTGCCGTCGCATATTATCCATAAATACGGAATGGTCTGAGACCATTCCCTACGAGAAACAATATTTGTGGTTAGGTAGGCGGACGCAGCGTGCTGCGTCCCTACAAAATAATGCAGTGACACGCTCTGAGGCTTCCATGCGAGAAGAAGCAATTACGCCTGTTCAATCGGGCTATTCAATGGAGATAAGCTCATCAATAATCATATCGACATCATAACCCGCACCGCTGACCATGTGCGCGGCCTCATGCAAGGCGAGAGCAGCGGGCATGACTGGTGGCATATTTACCGCGTATGGCAAAACAGCCTGTATATTGCCGAACGCGAAACGGTTGACGGCAGCGTGGTTCAGCTTGCCGCGCTGCTGCACGACATCGGCGATTGGAAGTTCCACGCGGGGGACGAAAGTGTGGGGCCGCGTCTGGCACGCGAATGGCTAGAATCGCTTGATGTGGAAGAGGCGACTATCGCTCATGTTTGCACGATCATCGCTAACCTGTCGTTCAAGGGAGCGAATGTCACGCCCGCGTCGCTGTCACTTGAGGGACAATTGGTGCAAGATGCTGATCGTTTGGATGCGATTGGGGCGGTTGGGATCGCAAGAGCGTTCGCTTACGGCGGGACGAAAGGCCGCGAAATGCACGATCCAGACGCGACGCCGGTGCTGCACGCCAGCTTCGAGCAGTATAAAAGCAGCAAAGGGACGACGATTAACCATTTCCATGAAAAGCTGCTCTTGCTCAAAGATCGCCTAAACACGGCAACTGCCCGTGAACTGGCTGAACAGCGACACGCTTTTATGGTCGAATTTTTGAGGCAGTTCGACTCGGAATGGGATATAAACGCCTAAGGTAGCGCTTTGATCGCCCGTATTAACGCCGAGGTACTGTGATCGGGCAGGTAATCAATGAGCGCGACTTTGCCGCCATAAGCCTCGACGGTCGGGCGTTCGGGCAGGGTTTTATCGGCGTAATCCCCACCCTTTACATAGATTTCCGGCTGAAGCGCCCGTATCAGCGAATCGGCGGTATCGGCCTCAAAAATGATAACACCGCCTACGGGTTGCAGCGCCGCCAGCAGCCGCGCCCGTTCGAGTGCTGGAATCAAGGGTCGGCCAACACCTTTTAGGCGGGTAGTGCTGTCGTCGCCATTCAGTCCTATAATCAACGTATCGCCGAGGGCACGCGCCTTTTCGAGATAATCCAAATGCCCAACATGCAGCAAGTCAAAATGCCCATTGGTAAACACGAGTTTTTCACCAAGTTCACGCATCGAAGGACGCACGGATAAGGCTTCTTCAAGTGTCAAAATTGCGCCCACGATCTATTCCTTTAGGCTGCTTATAAGGGTTTTGGGAAATTGCAAGGCATGTAAGCTAAGTTTAGCATACTTACATCTGATCCTCATTTGATGTCTATTCGTTAAGAAGCCATCAAATTCTACTTCAAGCTGGATGTATACTAAAAGTGTATGCTGCCTAAGCGGGTACACACTTTTGAAATTTTCTGGAGAGCGTTATGCTGAAGACCGTGGTTGTTCTGCCAACCTATAACGAAAAAGAAAACTTACCCCTCATGGTCGAGGCTTTATCTGCGTTAAACCTCGACAACCTGCACATTCTGGTGGTGGACGATAACTCACCGGATGGTACTGGCAAAATTGCCGATGAGATTGCCGCTCAAAATTCCAAAGTAACCGTTTTGCATCGTCAAGAAAAGAATGGATTGGGACAAGCGTATATCGCCGGTTTCAAAAAAGCCCTCGCTACAGATGCCGATTACATCATCCAGATGGATTGTGATTTCTCTCACCAACCGAAGTATATTCCCGAACTACTCAAGGCGATTGAGACAAATGATCTGGTACTTGGTTCACGCTTTGCCAAAGGTGGCAGCGTTGATGAGAATTGGAGTTTCTATCGCAAGATGCTGACATGGTTCGCCAACCGTGTTTACACTCCTACCATCCTCGGTATTCCTGTGCGGGATGCGACAGGTGGCTATCGCATCTGGCGGCGTAACACGCTCATCGGCCTCGACCTCAACCGTATCCGTTCGAATGGGTATGTGTTTCAAGTCGAGATGGCTTATGTCACCAGCCGCTTAGGCTTCCGTGTGGCGGAAATCCCGATTTACTTCCCAGATCGTGAACTGGGCGAATCCAAGATGGACATTCGCATCCAGATTGAAGCCGCGATGCGCGTGTGGGAAGTACGTCAGCGTCACCACAACCTCACCCCACAAATGCGCCAAACGCCGGTGAACACCGAAATAGTCGGCTAAACGAGGCAATCAGATCCATTCAAAAAGTCTACATGGGTAGACTCTTTTTGATTCTGTGTGCTATTGATGGTGGTTGTGAAGTAAGTGATATGTGGGGGGCGCAGGGACTTGCCGGCGGCAAGCCCCTACAATGTGAATCTGTGATTTTTGAGAAAGCCTGAGTCTCACATAGTGGATGACCTCTATCGTAAGGTCATTCGAATATTCGCCCGATTATTTGACCGGAGACATAAAAGGCGACCCGACGGCAATATAGCTGTAGCCGCGTTCAACCAATTCTTTGTAATCCGGGATCATACGGCGACCATCCATCACAAGGAACGGCGGTTTCACAGCTTGCTCAATCGTGCGCGACAAGCCGCGGAACTCTTCCCAGTCGGTCGAGATGAACACCATATCGCTGCCGGTGAGGGCATCTTTAACCGAGTCGTGATAGGTCACTTTCTCGAACAGGTGGTTCTTGTCGGGGTTGAAGTACCGTTTAGCTTCTTCGACCGCCAGCGGATCGTAAGAACGGATTTCCTTCACACCACGCGCTAACAACGACTCGACCACTTTGAGCGAGGATGAATCCCGCATATCATTGGTACGCTGTTTGAACGACAAGCCAAGCAGCGCTACGGTCTTGTGATTGAAGGTCGCGCCGGCTTCTTGAGCAGCACGGTCGATCAGATAGGTTTTCTGATACTCATTAATGTCATAAACCGATTCAAGGAGTGCGGTTGCCTGACTGTTGCTCTTGAACTGGTAAATGAGTGACTGAATATCTTTGCCGAAGCACGAACCACCCGCACCGTTGGAGACATACGACCCCCACTTGCTGATGCGGTTATCGGCGGTCACACCACGCTTGAGATCTTCCATGCGGACGTTGGGGAAGGCTTCGCCCAAGCGAGCGCCGACACCATTCCAGAAGGAAATGTAGGTCAAGAGCAGCGTGTTCGCCACGTATTTGATGGCTTCAGCCGTTTCGGGTGTGGTTTCGATATACGAAATACGGACGTGGTTGGTAAACTGCGAATAAATACGGCGCATGATGCGCAGGTCTTCTTCCGTATCGCCACCAACAACAACACGGTCGGGGCGACGCGATTTCTCGACGGCATCCCCTTCGGGCAAAAATTCGGGGTTGGAGGCAATACCAAAATTCGGTACACCATGTTCCTTGAGCTTGACTTCGAGCTGCCGAGCCGTACCGACAGGAACCGTGCTCTTGTTAATCAGCACGATCCGGCGCTTGTCCTGACGCTTTGCCAGCATAGGCGCGATTTGATCCAATGCTTTGAAGTAGAAGCTCAGGTCAGACGAACCGTTGGGGCGCGGCGGTGTGGGCAGGCACAGGAAGATGGCATCCGTACCGTCCACAATGTCTTCGATGTTATTCACGAAAAACAGGTAGCGGTTGATATTCTCGGCAATAATGGCCGGTAAGCCCGGTTCGCTGACATAGTGACCGATGCGAGCCGGATCAGCCGAACGGTAGGCATCCAACTTGGTGTTGTCAACATCATAGGCATACACCTCATGCCCATATTCAGAAAGTACAGCCGCGTGGGTCAGCCCCACAAATCCAGTTCCAGCTACAATAATCTTCATGCAATACCTCTTCGAGAGTCTCTGTTTGAAAGCAGGTTATCTAATGAACGGATGAGTCAAAGGTGTGATAACACATAAAATGAGTGTAGCACGAAGTCCCATGCATAATAATGGTGATTACTCGACGTGCTGTCTGCTACCAAGCTGCTACCACTGACCTGTCAAACTCTAATAGAACGCACCTTGCAAATCCCTCAATTTACGTGAGATTAGGAACTTATTTATGATTATAAATCGGGCCAGTCGATTTCTTCATCGGCCATATCGCCCACTGATGGAAAAGGTAGATTGGCACCTTCGGCCTGTTTGGACAGCGCCGCGATTTTGCGTTCCTTGCGGAATGTGACAATGCAGTAAGGGGCAGTTTCCGCCCGACGACCCAACAGCCCACCCCAGCAGCCGGGTTTGACGGACACATTCACGGTGTCTATCCGGTAGAACTCCCACCCCTGTTTGGCGTAGTCATTCGCCAGCTTCTCCAAGCGGTCAGCGGCTTCGGAAGTGCTTCCGCTGGCATCCTGCACCACAAAGTTGTTCGGTATCTGGGTCATCTTGTATTGGTAGATCATGCGCATATGCTCCCGCCCACGTAAATGGATGTCTCCATGATACCTAATCCTACTTTGTGATTCCCCTCCGAATACCCTCCATCACTATTACCTTAAAGTACGTTAAAGCGTTTTCATGTTATGGTGTCATAGGAAGTGGAGGTTTCTATGGCTAAATATTTCTTAGTAGCCTTATTTTTTATAGTCAGCTTCGCACCCTTCACCCCCACGTATGCATGCAGCGGGGGCAGCCCAATAACGCTAAAAGATACGTGGCATGAGGCAGATACGGTCGTCCAAGGTGTGATCGAGTATGCCGACGATGAAGGGCAAAACGGTATCCTGCGTGTCGAAAAAGTCCTCGCAGGTACAAGAGTTCCGCAGCGGATTGTGCTGGCTATCTATCCGGCAGCAGATTTTCGCCGCGCTAATGAACGCTTCAACTCAGGCGGCTGTTGGAGTGGGGTTCGGCCCTTCTCGCCCCATGAAACGGTTGTCATTTTCTTGAAACGGCTGCCGAACGGTACTTATGATCTCGCACAGCGCACTTCGTTAACCTCCGCATATTACGCTTTCCCGAACGCGGACTCGGTCGTCAATATTTCTTACACGGTAGAAAATGACCCGCTGGTTGTGAACGATGCATTTCCACAACCCTATCGGATTAAAAAGTTCAATCTCTCCCAGTTTGTACAACTCATTACGGAATTAGCCGATACTCGTTCAATACAACCATTGATGACCACACCGCCACCACTACCAACAACTCTCTATATCCGTACTATCAACGGAACCGAATATGAGCTGCCGGTTGATTTTTCGTCGCCTCTCCATATTGAAAACCGGTATGCAGATGTAAGTGGTCGAATAGAGCGAACAGGCTGTTCAACTGTCAACTGCATCGGCACAGCGCCCAATGGGGTAGATTCCGCGCAAATTATGTCCGACAACACAATCCAAATTCTCTCTTTTGTAGGTTCAAGAGTTCAGGGGAGTGCTTTTCGTTTTTCAACCACAAGCGATGCGCTTGCCATATGGGACAACAACACGTTAACGCTTTATGCCCTACCTTATGATAGACTCGGATTCTGCTGTTTTGAGCTCACTTTTATCAACACCATTAGTATCAACAATGATGAAAATATAACAGATGTGGCATGGAGTCCTGATGGAAGGCAGATCGCCTACAACGACGCGAAGGGGCTGCATTTGTGGGATGCGTTTGATGTCGGTTCACGCCCACATCTACTCGAAACAATGAACGCGATGTCTCTCACGCCCCGTTTCTTCTCAGCAACAGGGCGTTATTTGGCTATTCAACGCGGTCAAACACGGCTGTACTACGACATGGTGAATCTACATGAGCTGCCAGATGGTATGCTTTCGCCAGATGATCGTACTTTGCTACAGTTCGATACATGGCAAGCCTCGCCGTTAAACTTATACCGTCTCGCGCCATTTCGCGAACAAAACTGGATTGATAAATATAATGCGGTTCGCCAAGTAGAATGGATTGACGACAATCGCTATATCGCAGCGAATTGCGACGAACAACAGGCGGCAGAATGTTATGTGTGGATGGACTCGCTAAAAACAGGTGGTGCGCACTTTAAAGGCTTCATGTTCGCGTATGAGGAGGTGAGAGAAACCCTCGCTATTGCACAACGCAACAAGCGGATAGGTATCTTCACCCCAACAAGCTATAACTATCAGGTTTATGACCTAAGCGCCTCACTTGATAGTGAAATTCAGGCTGTTTACTGGATGCCACCCATTTTCTACCAACCCTAAGCAAGCGCTTCTTTGGCGACCTGCTGGCCGATTTCGACGGCGTAGTTTGTGCCACGATCCCACGGGTACACCTGACTCATGCTCGCCCAATAGACACCCGACAGCGGGGTTTTGAGCGCCGGAATGTTCTGACTGTGGTTCACGAACGGGATGGGTTGGGCATAGGGCGCACGCCACACCCACGACTTGCGTATCCAGTCTGCCGAGAAGTTTGGATTGACCTTTTTCAGCGCTGGTAAAAAGCGCTCGACCAATTGATCTTCGGTCAGGGTGAAATACTCGTGGTCGGTGGGGACGTAATCGCCACAGTAGACCAGCACATCACCGCCGTAGTGCGATTTATCCATGAAGTTGGTGTGTTCAACCAGCGCCAAGAAGGGGAACTGGCTGGCACTTTTATCCGCACTGGTGGCGGGCAAGTTCAACCAATAGGTGCCGTCGGTTAACAGCGACTGCTTGAGTGCCAGCACGACACATAATGCACCGATACTTTTCAGGCCCGCAATCTGCTTGCCGTAAGCGGTATCCTTCAAAGAGGGTGCAAGCTTGAGCATCAACCCCGGCGAGGCGGTGCTAATCACACGGTCAAAGACTTCAACCTGCCCATTCACCATCAGCGTCGGTTTGCCATCCTGCGAACCGATGGCCTCCACCGGCGCATTCAGATGGAAGGTGCCACCCTGCGCAGTAACGGCTTTCGACAAATCTTCCAAAAACGCTTGAAAGCCGCCTTCATAGATACCCAAGCGCAGGCTGCGGGTGTAAATCCGCGCCCACATCCACGCCATATTGACTTCCTTGTAGCGGTCAGCGAATTTGCCGATGAGCAGCGGTCGCCAGAACTTGTTATAGGCTTCGTCGCCCATCCAACGGCGCATCCAGCTATCAGCGGTAACCTTTTCCAGCGAGCGCCAATCGCGCGTGAGGAACTTCAGGTAAACACCCGCCAGCCCCAAGCGAATGATCGCCAAAAACGACAGCGGCAGTGAGAGCGCCGATAAATTCATCTCGGAGCGGTAGATTTTGTTGTCGATCCAATAGCTGGTTTTCGGGCGCGGGAACAGCACCTTGCCGGTCTTGCCCATGTCGTCAATCAGTTTGAGAATGCTTTTATCGGTTTGGAACCAGTGGTGGTAGAATTTTTCCATCGTCCAATCCCAACCATCGTCTTTAAAACCTGCCGCCAAGCCACCGACTTTGCCTTCGGCTTCGTAGAGGTGGACTTCGTGTCCGAGGCGGGTTAAATCCCAAGCGGCAGCCATACCGGCAGCACCAGCGCCGATAATTCCTATTCGCAATTTGCTATTCATGAACATCCTTTCAACGGGTGTGAAGCTCACTTGCCCTATAGTAGTACACCGCAAGCCTGCTTAATCATCACCCGCTCAATGCAGAGTGTCTCCGCAGTCGCTAACGTGGGTCGAGCAGCACTTGAGCGCCATCAAAATCAAACCGGAAGTCCATACGTGCCAGGCCGAGTGCCTGCAAGGCGGTTGTCACGGCAGGCTGTTTGTCCTCGTGGCAGTAGATCATCATGAAGCCGCCACCACCGGCGCCGGTAATCTTGCCACCAATTGCGCCGTTGCTGCGCGCCGCGTCGTAAGCCACATCAATCTGGTCGTTACTGATGTCACGGTTCACACTGCGCTTTTGCACCCACGATTGATGCAGCAGATCGCCGAAGTCGTCCAAGCGGCCTTCTGTCAGCGCCGCTAGAATATCATAGCCCAACGCTTTAATCTTGTGCATCCGTTCCAGCGTCGCCGGATTTTGTTCACGACTGGCCTTCGATTGGTCGGACAAAATCTTGCCTGAATCACGCGATTTGCCGGTATAAAACAACATTAACCGGCGCTGAAAGGTGTCGAGTACCCCCGGTGGCTGCTGAACCGGCGTCACGGTTGTACCGTCTTTGGTGAACTCGATCTGGTTCAAGCCGCCCATCGTCGCGCCGTATTCATCTTGCTTACCACTGGGCAAATGCAGCTTGTTAATACCGATGTCGCAGGCGGTCTCGGCAATATCAATTTTGCCCAGCTTTTTGCCCTGCCACGCCGCCAACGCGGTCACCATCGACACAGCCACCGCGCCCGAACCACCTAAGCCTGTTCCCGGCGGAATCTGTGACGCGAGAAAAACGTCCAGCCCTTCACCTGCACCAAACTCGCGCAGCACGGCCTTCGCCAAACCGAGTTCGCCATCCGTATTGAACTCACCGCCGGATTCAAGGCGGTAGAACATGCGGAAGTCTGATGAAATAATCTGGAGCGCGTCCGTCGCCCCTTTAGAAATGAACGTGTAAATATAACGGTTGATAGCTGTGTTGACCACCATCCCGCCGAACTGATTATAATAAGCGGGTAAATCCGTCCCGCCCCCACCAAAGCTAATTCGCACCGGCGCTCGCGCAATCAAAAGCAAGCTAAAACTCCTCGATAAATGGATGATAATTGCATTAAATTCAGTGTAGTATAGAATCGAATTGGCAATCAACAGGGTTTTCGTTATTTATATGAAAGGTGAAATCCTTACCTTATACCCTGTGACACATCGGCTTTTTAATTGGAAGGTTTGATGATACTCTATATTCGCGTTTATGGATGTGGGTACTTCTGCCACCAACCATTTGGGACGACTTTATGCTGCTGCGCCGTGTAATCCGTAATGTACTCATCCTTGCGCTGGTCATCGCCATTTTTGCTGCGGTCGGCAATTATATTCTTCAGGGCGACCGCGAAAGACGTATCG
>JAPUDW010000298.1 GCA_027492915.1 Bacteroidota bacterium
AACGATCCGCCTGAATCCCGCGACTCGGTGGAACAGGCTATGTCCTGCCTCTCGACCGAAATCCTCAACGGCCTGCCGGATGATGTTATCGAGCCGCTGCTCGACAATATGACCGAGGATGATCTGGCGACATGGGTGCAGCACATTCTGCTTATCGGGCGGGCGTTCGAGACGTCGTTGAAGAATGGTGAGTTAGACGATCTATAAGAGACCAATAGACACATCGGTACTTCCGTATAAGGCATGGGTTCAACGGCAGATTTGAACCCATATTTGAAATATTTCGTATTGTAAATTGTGTGTACGTTCATAAAAGATTGTCCCCGAACAATTGCGATTTTTACCGAATAGGAGTTTGAAATGGCGGAAACCAAGAGTATTCCCGCGCGCAGCAGTATTGCGGATCAGTACAAGTGGAACGCAGAAAGTGTATTCCCCTCACGCGCGGTGTGGGAAGCCGAGTTAAAGACCGTCGGCGAGTCATTGGAACAGCTTACCCCGTTTCAAGGGCAGCTTGGCGAAAGCGCGGGCAAGCTGGCGGATTGGCTGGAACTTTCGAACTCGCTGGTGCGGCGGGTGAGCAAGTTGTTTTTCTATGCCCGTATGTCGCAGTCGGTTGATACCGGCGATGAGGAAGCTATCGGCATGACGGGGCAGGCGTTCGGCCTGTATGCACGGGTGGGCGCGGCGACAGCCTTCTCCAACCCCGAAATTTTGGCGATTGGCGAGGATAAGCTCAAGCAGTGGGTGACCAGTGAAACGCGCCTCAGCCAATACGCGCACTACTTTGATGACTTGTTCCGCCAGCAAAAGCATGTGCGTTCGCCGGAAGTCGAAGAGGTACTGGCGATGGCTGGCGAACCCTTCGGCCAGACCGACAACACCGCTGATATGCTCACCGATGCTGATATGCAGTTTAAGCCAGTCACCGTCGATGGTAAAGAAAGCCCCTTGGCACAGAGTACCAAGGACACCTTCCTTGAAGGCAGCAACCGCGAGGCACGTAAGCAGGCGTGGGAAAATTATGCCGATACCTATCTGAGCCTGAAGAATACCCTCACCAGCAACTATCTGGCCTCGGTCAAGCGTGATGTATTCTACGCACGCACTCGCAACTACAACACCGCACTGGAAGCCTCGCTTTTCCAGAACAATGTGCCTAAAGAAGTGTTCCATAATCTGATTGACACCTTCCGCAAGAACATCCCTACATGGCACAAATATTGGGCGATCCGGCGGAAGGCGCTGGGTGTCGAAACCCTCGAACCTTATGACATCTGGGCACCGATCAGCAAGAAGCCGCCAGTGGTGAGCTACGAGCAAGCCGTCCAATGGATTGCCGAGGGGATGGCACCGCTTGGTAAGGATTACGTCGCGGCGCTGCGAAACGGCTGCCTCGAAGAACGCTGGGTGGATGTCTACCCGACGCAGGGTAAATCGGCGGGTGCGTTCAGCTTTGGCACCTACGACACCGCCCCCTTTATCATGATGAGCTTCGATGACAGTCTCGGCGCGATGAGCACACTCGCCCATGAACTCGGTCACTCGATGCACTCCTACCTCTCGCGCAAGAACCAGCCTTACGTTTACGGTGATTATTCGCTGTTCGTGGCGGAAGTCGCGTCGAACTTTAATCAGGCCATGACCCGTGCCCATCTGTTCAAGGTCAACAGCGATGCCGACTTCCAGATTGCCTTGATCGAAGAAGCCATGAGCAATCTGCACCGCTACTTCTTCATCATGCCGACTCTGGCACGTTTCGAACTCGAAGTGCATACGCGCATTGAGGATGGTAAGGCAGTGACGGCGGGTGATCTCATCAGCCTGATGAGCGACCTTTTCACCGAAGGCTATGGTAGTGAGATGCATGTTGACCGTGACCGTGTGGGCATCACATGGGCGCAGTTCGGCCATCTGTACGCCAACTACTACGTTTTCCAATATGCGACTGGCATCTCGGCGGCGCATGAACTCGCGGGTCGTATCCAATCGGGACAAGCGGGTGCGGCGGAAAACTACGTCAAGTTCTTGAGTACCGGTAGCTCGCTGTATCCGGTTGATGCGCTCAAGCTGGCAGGTGTCGATATGTCTACACCTGCTGCCGTGGAAGCGACCTTCGAAGTCCTCGCGGGTTATGTCGATAAGCTAGGCGAACTGACGAGCTAATACAATTACGGCAGTGATCATTGGTACGTGATGCTGCTCGTTCTCAAAACCAATGTTTGTGTTGTAGGGGCGCACGGCTGTGCGCCCAGTATCCCAACCCTATACATATTTCGTAACCACCATCACGGTTACAACAATAGTCAATTGCTTGGCGTTAATTGCATTTCTGTAGAGGAGGGGCTGAGACCCTCCCATATTCTAGTTGCAACTATTATTACGCATAAATATGGCTGGTAACCCGCATTTTTGAAGTCCCTTCAGTGGACTTGTCTGGCCGTAGGTAGCATGACGGCTTTAGCCTCATGCGGTGCAAACCGACAAATAATGATTTCTGCCACATATTACCCTTATTGACTCCGAGGCCACAATGTTAGACGCATTTATCCAGCAGTTCATCGCCGACAGGCACATCCCCGGCTTGGCGATTGCCATCCAGCGCGGCGAAACCTTGGTACACGAGGGCTACTACGGCCTCGCCAACCTTGAGCATCAGGTCGCCGTCAGCGCCGAGTCAGTGTTTGAGATCGCCTCCGTAAGTAAGTTGTTCACCGCGCAGGCGATTTTGCGCTTGGTGCAAGAAGGCCGCCTATCGCTTGACGACACCCTAGCAAAATATGTCGGTGGGCTGCCGCAAGCATGGCACGGCGTAACTATTCAACATGGCCTCGCTCACCAATCCGGCATCCCCAACTATACCGCGCAGGATCGCTATTGGGCGGGGCAGCGCGTCAGCAAATCCCCGAATGAAGTGTTGGATTTAGTGCGCGACCTGCCTGTAAATTTTCCCGCTGGTCAGCGCCACAGCTACGATAACACTGCCTATTACCTGCTCGGCATGGTCATCGAGGTGGTCAGTGGCAAACCCTATGCTGATTATTTGCGCGAGACCATTTTCACGCCGCTCGGCATGAACGCCACCCGTGGCAACAATTACGACGTGGTAGTGCCGCACCGTGCACAGGGGTATTCCTACGTAGAAGGACATCTCATCAACAAGCACTTTTACGACATCAGCAATACCTTTAGTGCGGGAGTCTTACTCTCCACCGTACGCGACCTGCTGACGTGGCGCAAATCGTGGTTCGACGACAGTATCTTGAACGCTGATTACCGTAAGCGGTGGTGGACAGAACATCTTTCAGCCGAAGCCAATGAGAAAGCCTATCACTACACCCTTGGCCTCGGTTGGTTCATGGTCGAAAGCAAACTCGGCACGTTCTTAGGGCACAACGGCGGCATACAGGGCTTTTCCTCGTCGCTGCTTTACCTGCCCGAAATACAAACAATGGGTGTTGCGCTCTACAACCGCAATGATGTCGATAACCCGCATCATCTGCTGTTGGACGTGATTGAGAAGCTGCAAACGCAATAATCAGCACAAAAGTTTGAAAATTCGAACCATCAAATCAGAATTTTTGTGCTATGATGGGCTTGTGAATATCCTTTTGTATTCTCTTTGTGTCCTCTGTGTTCTTTGTGGTAAAAATGCATTTGTATTTTGTTTGGTAATTGGCAATCTTGGCGGCGGCAGACCTTTTGCCAAAATTGCCGTGGATTTAGCCGAGCCATCCGCCGAAATATCCTCGTTTCCGCCATATTTTCGAGATCATCGCCATTCATATTGCCAACATTGCCAGACTTAGGATAATAACCCTTGCGTAATCGAGTGTTTCAAAGGGGAATGTTGTGGAACGTCAAAACTTTGCAGGGAATTCACCGTTTGAGTCGGTCATCGGCTACTCGCGGATCGTGAAGGTCGGCCCCTTTATCTACGTCGCTGGAACCACTGCTACCAATGCCGAGGGCAAAATCGTGGGTGAAGGTGATCCCTATGCCCAAACGGTGCAGATCATCAGAAACGTCGAAGCCGCCCTTCAACGGGCAGGTGCCAGCCTCAAAGACGTGGTTCGCACCCGCATGTACATCATTGATGGCGCACATTCAGAAGCCGTTGGTCGGGCGCACGGGGAGTTCTTCAAGGACATTCGCCCTGTCGCCGCCATGATCGAGGTAAAGGCGTTTATCTCGCCGGAGATGCTGGTGGAGATCGAGGCCGACGCGGTGCTAACAGACACGATGTAGGGATTTGCCGACGGCAAATCCCTTGGGTTGGTAAAGGAGGCGAACCCGCGAATTCGCCCCCGCATATGCTATCCGTACAAACGCACCCGCCGGACGTGTCAACCCGAATAAGGGGGCACGGGTTTCTTAGAGGGGTATCGAAGCCCGTGCCGGTGTCCGGCGAGTCAAGGAGCCATCGGCTATGGCTGGTTGATCTCCAATGCAAACGCCGCACCGGAAGTATCATACGGATAACTCAGGTCATCACCGTTAGTCGTCTTGGCGTAGGTCGTCAAGTTCACCACGAAACTGCACTTGTTCCGACCGGGATCGCTGGCCGTGTCTAACATTTGGGCGAAGGTGTTGGTCGGGCTGAAGCCGCCTGCTGCCGGTGGGTCAGGGTAGCCAACGTTCAAGCTGCTGGCGGGTAAGAGTGAACCTGTACCGCCATAAACGCTGTACAAACCGCGTCCCCAACCAATTGTGTGGTAGTACTGGAACATCGGGTTCGGCACGTAAGCGTGGTATTCGATACCAAAGGTCGAGTTCGCCGAGCCTTCGAAGAACAGGCACTCGTAGTTAAAGACCACACCGTTGCGTACCAGCGCGTCGATCTTGGCATACGGCTTGCCGTTGTCCCACCAGAAAAGATGGGTCATCGCGCCGAATGGGACTTCTACCGTGTCGTCGCCGGGGCTGCCACCCGCCTGGAACCAGCGCCGGAACTTGAAGGGCTTGGCGATTTCTGTACCGGGTTCGCCCGTAGCCGCTGTACCTGTTGGGCGCAGTCGTGCCGCGTTCTGGTCGAATACTTCCAGCGTGACGAGATGCTGTTGGTTACCAAAATCGGTGGTGTCGATAGCTGCATGGTAGCGTCCACCGCCCGTCCAATCAGCATTCGAATCGTAGGGGATGGTGTACAGGTTCGTCACCCCGTTGATGGTGAACGGCCCCAACACTTCGGGAACGATGTCCAACCCCGTGCCTGTCATCACAGCCTTCTGCCATGACAAGCCGGTGGAATAATATTCGCGTCCGCCAGTCGGCTGACCGTTGCCGTCCGCCTCGTTGATGCTGACGCGGTAGTACTTAGCCCCGACCGCTGCTTGCTTCATGCCTTCGCTGAAGTTGAAGGTCAGCAGGACGGTACCACCGAGGTTGCGGTCAGTCACACCGTTTCCGTCACCCATCGGGAACAGCAAGCCGCTGTTGAACGCGGGTACCGCTACCCGATCCCAACCTGTCGAGGTCGGCGTGTTCAACTGCCACGCTTCCGTACCGCCCACGAGGTCAAGGTACACATATGCCTGCCCATCAGGGTGACCGGTGTCGGAGCAGCTAAATGCCTTGGGCGAGTACGATACCAGATCGGCATCCGCATCCGCCGCGAACCAGATATTGGCTGCTACACCGTCGTAAATCGTGGTGGTCGTGCCACCGATGGTTTGCTTGACCACATACGCATATTGGTCGTCGCAGTTCGGGCGGATTTTGCGCGGGAATTCCGACCAGCAAATGTTGAAGGTGCCATCTGGATTGATGTCGCCGGTCGCCACCTTACGCGGCTTACTGCACGAGAACCGGCACAGCAGGTATTCACGGGCGTTGATGTACTCGGCGATGGCAGTCTGGGGTAGGCTGCGCAGCACTTGCAAATCGCGTACCGCGAACACCGAGATTTCGTCCAACGAGCCGCCTTTGAAGTATGGCATCTTGTCGAATTCGGGCGGTGGGGGTGGTGGCTGTGGAATCTTACCGGGAACAACCTGTGGTATGCCCTCAACCAAACGTTCGAGGTCACGAATCAGGTCGGGGAAACGCGGGTCGTCAATCACCCACGGCTCACAGCAGCATGAACGGCGGTAAACTTCCACCGTGCCGTAGCAAATCGTGTCGCAGCGGAACGGCCAGTAGATCAACTCGGAAAGGGAATTGATGTAGCTGGAATTGCGCGGCGTGGCAACTTCAAACGAGAACATTTCCGACTGGCTCACCAGCGATGAAGTTTCCAGCGCCGACTGTGTTACTTTATAGTGCAGTTCGTTGAACCACCACGGGCGGCGACGACAGTGCCGTACACGCCCACTCACACAGTAGGTGAACCAGAACCAGCGTTCCCACCAGTTGCGCGAAATGCTCAGTACGCCGTCATCGGCAAGCTGCTGGGCGAACTGCGCCGGACGAAAAACAATCGCGCTGTCGTGATGGATAACTTCGGTGTCATCTGCCATCGTACCGAGGACGATACGGTGGGCTCGTTTGAGCACATCTGCTGTTATGGCAAAGCCGCCGTCGTCCTTCACCTGTTCGGTAAAGAACGGTTTCTGATCTTCGCCAATGGCTTGTAAGACCACACGCGGTTGTTCTTCGCCCTGCTTGAAACCAACCAGATTAAGCCGGAATTGGCCTTC
Organism: Bacteroidota bacterium; assembly: GCA_027492915.1. GTDB lineage: Bacteria > Chloroflexota > Anaerolineae > Aggregatilineales > Phototrophicaceae > CFX2. Next base: position 6,639 of record JAPUDW010000298.1, read on the forward strand.
GTTGCCTTTGCGTTCAGACTTTTTATCCGCCATCATGACACATCCTTTTCAGACATATCGAACGAATTCATCCACAACCGTGGTGGCTGTATGAGGATGTAATGTCCAATGCCTGCTGAATTTAGATGGACTGAATCATGAGTAGGCTGAAGGTACTACGAGTATCGAATATGGTTATCATTCGATACTCGATACGTATTTGAGGGGGGAATGCCGCGCTACACCTGCGTAATCAGAATGGGTGCGCCTTTGGTGATGATGACGGTATGTTCGTACTGCGCGGCAGGGCTTCCGTCCGGCGTTTTAAGAGTCCAACCGTCTTTTTCGGTGAAGATGTGTTTGGCTTTCGTAGAGACAAACGGCTCGATGGTCAGCACCATGCCTTCTTTGAGCACATCTTTGAGGCGCGGGTTATAGAACCCCGGTACGCTTGGCGACTCATGCAGCTTGCGGCCTACGCCATGACCGGGTAAGTCACGGATGACAGTGAAGCCCGCAGCACGTACTACGCCTTCCATCGCGCGACCGATCTCATTCACTTTGTTGCCAGCCGTTGCGACTGAGATGCCTTTTTGAAGGGCTGCCTGCGCGACATCCGCCAGCTTTTGCTTGACACCGGAAACGGGCAATATAGGTAAGGTCGCAGCAGTATCTGCGTAATAACCGTCGAGTTCCGCTGATACATCAATATTGACCAGATCACCGACTTGTACCACGCGATGACCGGGAATACCGTGGGCAGCTTCATCGTTGATGCTGATACAGGTTGTACCGGGGAATTTATACATCAAAATGGGTGCCGATTTCGCCCCTTCTTTTTTGAGTAACTCGGTACCAATTGCATCGAGTTCGCCGGTGGTGATGCCGGGGCGCACTTCCGCCAGCATCCGTTGAAGTGTCATGCCGACGACCTTGCCGATGCGTACCAGACCTGCCATATCACGCTGTGATGAAACAACCATTATGCACCTTACCCTTATCTGACCGAAGCACTTGATTTACAGAAGTGCTGTCTTGTACTTCATTGTAGCTTGAATATCCCCATCCGCTGTGACCCATGCAATTGGCATGTGGGTGGTGGTATGCTGCGCGCCGATACTGCCATCCGCGCCGATAACGATGATGCCGGCCTGTGGGTTAGGAATGCGCGCGCTCAAGAAATCCAACCCGTTTTGCGCGGCAGTTTGGGCACTCGTGCCGCCCGTAATCTGGTCAACGACCCGCTTGCACAGGAAGAAACGCATAATATTTTCGCCCACGCCGGTTGAACTGGACGCGCCGAGACCATCTTCAGCATAGCCACCCGCGCCAAAAATGGGTGTATCACCCACGCGGCCTTTAGGCTTATCTGGCGTACCGCCAGTTGACGTGGCACTGGCGAGATGCCCATCAGCATCCAACGCCACCGCGCCGCAAGTGCCTGTGCCAAGTGCTGCGCGGGATTTAGCTTGCGCTTCTTTCTGGCGAGTGACAAATGATTCCAACTCTTTGGGCGTAATCATCTGCACATTTGCCACCAACGGCACACCTAATTGGGCAGCCAGTTGGTCGGCACCATCCGCAACGAAAAATAGGTTGTTGGTACGGGTCATCACCAAACGGGCGAGTGATATGGGGTACTGCACCCGCCGCACCGCCGCGACTGCGCCGTATTTAATGGTGCTGCCATCCGCGATCAGCGCATCCATTTCGACCTCACCAGCCGCGTTGATGAAGCTGCCGTAGCCGGAGTCGAACTGTGGATCGTCCTCCATGATATTGGTGGCTTTTTCTACCGCATCGAGCGCCGAGCCTCCCGCTTTAAGGATTTCCCAACCGGTGGCAGCGGCTTTGCGAACGGCTGCTAAAACCGATGCTTCATCAAAGCCCACCCAATCACCCGCCCCGCCATGTACGATTAGACGCGGTGTGTTGTTACCTGTCATACGCTGCTGCCCTTTTTAAAGATAAAATAAATATGCGTTGATTGTATCAAATGCTTGTTGATAGAAGTAAGGTCAAAGCAAGGTAGACTAAGGAATATGGGCGTGCGTTACTCAGGGATGGAGCTATAAACATGGTTGATCTGTCGATCATCATTGTGAATTGGAACGGCAAAGACCTGTTGGCGAAATGCCTACGGTGTGTCGAGTCGACGGTAAAAAAGGTTAGCTACGAAACACTGGTGGTGGATAATGCTTCAACGGACGGCAGTCAGGATATGGTGCGGCGGGACTTCCCCGCTGTGAAGCTGATCGCCAATACTGCGAATGTGGGCTTCGCGACTGCTAATAACCAGGCGATGAAACTGGCGGAAGGGCGCTATGTGCTGCTCCTCAACAGTGACGCCTTTGTCCACGAAAACACGCTGGATACAATGGTTGGGTTTATGGATGAGCATCCGCAGGCGGGGATGTCGAGTTGTAAGCTGCTGTATGAAGATGGCAGTTTACAACGGTCATGCGCCACCTTCCCCACGCTGGCGACCGAACTATTTATCGCGCTGGGGTTAGACAAACTGTTCCCTAAGAGTCAATTGTTCGGCAAATACCTGATGACCGATTGGGATTACGACACAATACGGCAGGTGGATGTCATTATGGG
>JAPUDW010000299.1 GCA_027492915.1 Bacteroidota bacterium
CTTCGAACAAGCCGGTTGTCTTGAAGCCAAAAGGCAGCCACAACAGCAGCGCCAATACAAACATGCCAATGTAGGGCAGCCCAAGGGTCAGTATTTTCTTGAAATTGGCAGAACCCATTGGGTTTACCTGAGCATCAGCAAGCGCCATGCAGTCTCCTACGGTCGGCACGATTTATCGAAAGAAATCGTTCTGCCTGAGCGTAACTTGACACACGACTACATGAAGCCGCGCAGATTTCCAAAGCGGCTTCACATCAAGAAGGCAAGAACTGGTTGAGTTTAACATCCCTGTTCAGCGATGTCGATAAGTGTTTACCAGCCGTTACACCCGCAGCGTACCACTAAGAAGCGTTTGCAGCAGCAGGAAGCCGCCCGCGCCGACCGCCAACACTAACCCGATGATGATAAGATAAGTGGCGATCCGTACCACGCGCATAATTTGACGCAGGGCGAAACGCAGCAAGATCATACCCACCGCGCAGGCTGGAATGATTAAAACCAGCAGCCATATCGACCAATTCATCCCCAGCCAATAATTGCTGAAGAACCACAACGCCCCGCCGATGATACCACCGACGACAACATCCATAATCCAACCGAGGTTGGTGACGCGCAGCAAATACACTACGATAAACGACAATAAGCCCGCGGTGAACACCGTATTGCCGAGAATATCGGTAAAGATGTTTTGCAGGTTCGGCGGCTGGCCGTTAATGCTGGAACTGACGCCCGCGATAACCGCCGCACTCAAAATTTGGATAATGCCTTCAGGAGCGTTCCCGCGTGCGCCAGAATACAGGGCGCGAAGCAAAGCAGCGATTGGGAGCATATACTGCCCACCCACTTGAAGGAGCGAAGCAAGGGTTGTCGGGTCAATTGCGAGGTTATTCATCGTTCCACCTTTCGATTAACCCCATTCAACCACAAGTTGAGGCATTCTGCCAAAAAGCCGTAGGGAGAACGTATGGTGTGGGGCTAAATATGCTAATATGTGCATCATTATTCGCCAGAAGTCTCATGGAGTACGCCTTTGCGACGGTTCTTCGTCATCCTCATTCTGCTGTTATCCGGCTGTGAGGCTATTACCCCTAACAACACGGTCAGCGTCGCGGCGTTACCCAACCGCCTCATCACCTTCTGGGAAACAGTGACCGGCACTCTCACCACAGCAGAGACAATCCAGCCTTTTCAATTCGTCGCGCAGGCGGGGGACGCAATCCGTGCTAGCGTCGTCGGCAGCACCACGTTCCAACTCACGCTCAAAGGGCAGGATGGCAGCCTATTGGCACAGGGTACGAACATGCTGGAAACGACCTTAGCCAGCGGTGGCATTTATACGATTACGGTGCAAGGCTCGGCAGGCGGTGATTTCGAATTCACGCTGAGTTACACCGACCGCGCTAATCCGGCGGATGTGACTGCCACCCCCAGCCCAACCGCTGTCGTTACCCCCAGTGCGACCCCACCCTACTACGCACGCCTCGGCACATTCATTGACACGCTGGCCGGTGGGCAAAGTCGCGAAGGCACATTCAACACGCCGGAAGTGCAGCACGTCTACACATTTAACGGGCGTGCAGGGCAGTACATTGGCGTACAGGTGGAACGGGTGTCGGGCACAGTTGATCCGGTCATACACTTATTTGCACCGGACGGGGGCGAATTTACATCTGACGACAACAGCGGCGAGAACCGCGCTGCACTGCTGCGTAACATCCTGCTGCCGGATGATGGCCTCTACAGCCTTCAAGTGTGGGGGCGCGGCTTCGCGGGTGACTACCGGATTGCGCTAACAAGCAGCAGCAGCCCGCAGTTGGTGACACCAGTATTCGCGCCAACCGCCACACCCACAGCCGTGGTTGAAGAAATCCTACTGCCAACGATTGCGGCAGCGGTCAGCGGCGAACTGCTGGTCAACCATGTGCCGGTGCGAGGAGCGGTAGAACGACGCGGCGACTTCGACCGCTACCCGATTGCGGTAACACAGGGGCAGTTGATTACGATTGGTGTGCGACCGGATGGTAATTTCGTCGCAAAGCTGGAACTTTTCGACCCCGATGGTCTATTGATCGCTCAGGCAGCGCCAGCGGATTCGGTGGCAGGTGGCGACGCACTGATTCCGGCGCTGTTGGCGGGGCAAACTGGTATTTACGTGGCATTCGTGACGGGCGATGCAAGCAGTGTCGGCGGGTACACGATTTCGTATGGCGTAGGTAATGCGCACCTCGAAACACGGCGCGGGGCAGTGGTTGCCGACCAATTGTATTCGGGCAGCATCGCGCGGCGTGGGCTGAGCGAATCGTGGAGCCTCGACTTGAACCGCAACGATGTGATTTCGGTAGCAGCAGCCGTCACATCAGGCGCAATTGACCCCGTGCTAGAAGTGATCGCACCGGATGGTTCGTTAGTCGCGATGGACGACAATAGCGGCGGAAACCGTGACGCACAGATTATCTCGGCACGCGCTCCCGTAGCGGGACGGTATCACATCAGTGTGAGTTCGGCGAACGCGACAGGCGAAGGAACTTACACGCTGGTCTGGCGCATTATCAGCCGTCCACCCACACCCGCGCCGCTGCCGGGGACACTGCTGCTGCTGTCGTATGACGACAATGTGTCAGCCAATGCCTACCAGTATTACAGCTTTTACGGACAAGCGGGGGCAGTAGTCGAAGTGCTGGTGAAAGCACCACCCGGTAGTTCACTCGATGCAGTTGCGGCGTTGATAGCTCCAGAAGGGAATGTGCTGGCAGAAGGTGACGATGAGGACACGAACATCAACCCACGCTTCACGGCTGTGCTGCCGGTGGACGGCACATATCGAGTGCGCGTCAATGGCTATCTGACCAGCGGGGCATTTACGCTGACGGTGAATGCGTTGTACCCGCAGTAAAGGCCAGTAGGCGGGTTGCATTCGAAACACGGCACTTGCACTGACTATCTGTTTCAAGTACACTCGTATCAGCATTCGGGGCGTGGCGCAGTCTGGTAGCGCGCTTCGTTCGGGTCGAAGAGGTCGTGGGTTCGAATCCCGCCGCCCCGACAAAACCCATTAAATCCCATCTCAATCGGTGGGATTTTTTGATTCTCCCCTGCGATTCTCACGGTAAATCTATATTCGTGTTTTATAGTGAGCTGTGATACGAACCAAATCCCTTCAATAATGAGGATTGAGTGATGGCAAATTGGACGTCTGAAAATGTACCGGAATTCAATGGTAAAACCGTGATTGTGACAGGGGCGAACAGCGGTATCGGCTACGAAACCGCACTGACGATGGCGCGTAAAGGGGCGCAGGTGGTGATGGCCTGCCGCAACGTGCAGAAAGGCGAAACGGCAGCAGCAGCTATTCGTGGTGAAGTCTCTAAACCGCTGATCGAGGTCATGAAATTGGATTTATCTGATCAAGCCTCGGTACGGGCGTTTGCCAGTGCCTTCCAGCAAAAATATGCCTATTTACACGTCCTCTATAACAACGCTGGCGTAATGGCGATCCCCTATGCCAAGTCGGTGGATGGCTTCGAGATGCAGCTTGCCAGCAACCATTTCGGTCACTTCGCCCTCACCGGCTTGCTGCTGGATACGCTGCTCAACACGCCCAAAGCACGGGTCGTGAACACCAGCAGCATCTTGCATAAAGGCGGCAAGTTCGACTTCGCCAATTTGAATAATGATGTGGGTTATACCCCCGGTGCAGCCTACAGCCGCAGCAAAATGGCGAACCTCCTTTTCACCTATGAACTACAGCGCAAGTTGGAAGCGGCCAAGGCGGATGTCATCAGCGTGGCAGCGCACCCCGGTTATTCAGCCACCAATTTACAATTCGTCGGGCCGCAGCTCGAAGGCTCGGCTTTCCGCGCACGGATGGCAGGCTGGATGAACAACATTTTCGCCCAAAGTGCTTACATGGGTTCGCTGCCGAACCTGTACGCCGGAACCGCGCCGGATGTAAAAGGCGGCGATTACATCGGCCCCGCCGGCATTATGGAGATGCGCGGTTACCCGACCACTGTGCGCTCGGTCGAACTGTCGTATGACCATGCCTTAGCAGCGCAATTGTGGCAGGTATCGGAGGATCTCACCAACGTGCATTACGAGCAGTTAAAAACGACAATGGGAGTTTAGCTCAATCATTTATTGTTAAGTTGCGATACCCCTCCGCCCAACCCTCCCCCGTAGTAACAAGGGAGGGGTCAAAACAGTGAAGAGAGGAAGTTAATGCCAAGTTAGGGAAACCTGTTTATTTCCCGCCGTTCTTGAGCCAGCCCTGATACTCTTCCTCGATATGGGCGAGCCAATTCGGGACATCAATTTCGCCGGGGGTGTATTTACCGGCGTTCAACATTTGCTTGCCCCAAATATCACGCGATTGCACATCTTCGGCGGTTTCAACGACTTCTTTCACCAGATGCGGGGGAATGAAAATGACACCGGTTGGGGTACCTAGCACCACATCACCGGGCAGCACGGTCGTTTGACCGATGCGGATGGGTATGTTGACACCCCCCAACGTCACATCAGCAATCGCAGTCGGGTCAACCCCACGGCAGAAGAAGGCTGAGTTATCGAGCTGACGGATACCTTGATAATCACGAATACCGCAGTCAAAAATTGCACCGCGTTTGGTGCGCGACTGGATGGAAGTCGAAAGGTTATCACCAACGAAAGTCCCATTTTTAACCTTACCGAACATCTCAACAACCAGCACATCGCCTTCGACCAGCGTATCAATCACCCACGAGTTTTGCCCGCCGATGCGCTTTTGACTAACACCCGTCTCCTGCACAAGATCATGATAATCAGGGCGATAAGGCAGAAATTGTGCGGTTACAACGCGCCCGACCAAAATTTTATCGGGGTGGGTTTGCAGCCAGTTACCTTCAAATTGAAAATTGTAATTGTGCTTTCGCAGCACGCCCCATGCTTCTTCAGTGGTGATCTTCGCCAAACGTTGAATCAAGTCTTCGGGGACGTTGGGGCGGCCATCCTCAAAACGCTCATAAGGATTGAGGCGTGTTAGCTCAGTAAGTGCAGCTTTTGGGTAAATCAGTTCCATTTTTGTAAAGTCCATTTCATAAAAAGTGAGCATCTCAACTAAGAGTAGCCAAAGTGGGCATCTGCTGCCAGTGTTTTGAAGCGGTGGTTCTATGGGCGAGTGTGTTTGGACATGTAAAAACACATAAATCGTGAAGCTATTTGCATTCCAATTATTACGAAGGAATAAGATAGACCAATTCTCTTGCTGGACTCGTGCGAATACACAAAGTTGTGGTTATTATTTTGCCCAACAAATCACCCGTTTTGTAGCTGCCATGAAAGGGTATACATGTCTACTGCCCCGTTAGCCCCTATCGAACCCGCCGATCTTTTTAAACTCAAAAATATTGTGTCTTCTGCTCTTTAGCCCAAAGGTGAGCAAATTCCATAAACCCAATCGCACGTAGATGACTCAAAACAGTTTGTCACAAAAAGGAAACCCAAAATCGCGATAGGCGAATCACGCCAGCTCACCAGTGGCACGGCTGTGGATGCCAACCCCAAATGGTCGCCGGATGGTAAGCAGATCGCGTTTATGTCCAGCCGCAACGAGAAGCCTCAAATCTTCGCGATTCCGGTAGATGGTGGTGAAGCACGACAGATCACCAAAATAAAGCAAGGTGTGGGCGGCGGGCCGTCGTGGTCGCCGGATGGGCAGCATATCGCCTTTACAACCTCACCGATTGAAGAACCGCGTGATTTCTCCAAGCCCTACCGTGTTACTCGCAACGTATACCGTTTTAACGGCATGGAATATTTGGATGATGTCGTTCAATCACTGTATGTCGTTCCAGCAGCAGGGGGTGATGCACGACGTGTCACCAACGACAAGTTCATGAACACCGCGCCGCAGTGGTCGCCGGATGGCAAGTCGCTGATGTATCTCGCCATGATGGCGCCTGATAACAACGTCGCAGTTCTACCCAAAATTCGTATTGTCAATTTGCTCGATAACCGCGTGCAAGATGTCATCGGCGATTGGGGAAGCGCAAACGAAGCTGCGTGGACACCGGATGGTAAGAGCATCGTATTTGTCGGGCAGCCGAAGGGGCGCGTAATCGGCTCCAAGAATGATTTGTGGGTTGTACCCGCAGCCGGTGGCAAGCCGGAATGTCGCAGCGCAGGCTTCAAGTTTGGCGCAGGCGGCGGCTTAGAACCGGATATGCCCACGTTCGGCGTAACGGACTTTATCCCTGTTTCCGCCGACGGTAAAACCGCCTATGTGAACGTCCAGATTGGCGGCACGGTACAGATTTATAGCATGGCGCTGACGGGCAAAGAAGCGATCAAGCCCATACTTGAGGGCGACCGCACCTGTTTCTTGATGGCGGCTGATAACAAGCATATCCTGTACATCGTCAGCGATATGAATACACCAACCGCGCTGTACGTGGCGGATACGAACGGCAGCAACGAACGCCAACTAACGCACCTGAACGAAGACCTGTTGAGCCAACGCCAGCAGCCGGTGGTTGAGCACCTGCTGTTCCCCGGTATTGACGGTGTACAGGTTGAAGGCTGGCTCATGAAGCCCCCCACAGGCAGCGCACCCTTCCCAACGATCTTGTTCATTCACGGTGGGCCGCACGGCGCGTTCGGGCATATCTTCCACTTCGACACGCATATGCTGGTGGGCGCGGGCTACGCGGTGCTGATGGTCAATCATCGGGCATCGACCGGCTACGGCGACGAATTCTCAACCGCCATTCGTGCCGATTGGGGCAACCTTGATTACAACGATCTGATGTCGGGTGTCGATTATGTGATTGAAAAGGGTTGGGCAGATGTTGATAAGCTCGGCGTCACAGGGCTGTCCGGCGGTGGTAACCTGTCGTGCTGGATTGTAGGACAAACCGACCGCTTCAAGGCTGCGATGCCGCAAAATCCGGTAACAAATTGGGTGAGTTTCTACGGCGTAAGCGACATCGGTGTGTGGTTCGCGGTCGAGCAGATGGGCGGCCACCCGCATGAAGTGCCGGAAATTTACACCAAATGTTCGCCGATCACCTACGCACACAAGTGCAAAACCCCGACGCTGCTGGTGCAAAGTGAGCATGACTGGCGCTGCCCGCCGGAACAATCGGAACAGTTTTATACGGTTCTGAAGGCGAACGGCTGTATCGTCGAGATGGTTCGTTTCCCCGGTGCAGCACATGCAGCGGCGATCAACGGTGCGCTCCCGGTGCGGACGATGCATAACGAAATTTTGTTAGATTGGATGAACCGCTACGTCCTAGGTAAAGATACCAAAAAGTAGCGAAAATTCTTGTTGAACTATTGTGTGCGAAAAAGTGTAACTCTTGTTGCATTTCATGCCCCGGCGATACGGTGCGCCTAGCGCGTATTTAATCTATGTAGTCGATTGTATTTTAAGGAGAAGGTTTGATGAAACGTTTGGCAGTATTGTTCCTCAGTGTGTTCATGCTCGTGGGCATGACCGCCAGCGCCCAAAGCAACCCGGATGTGATCGTCTGGTCGCTGGTCGGCGGTGATATCTCCACGCTAAATACCGCCTTAGCCACCGATGGTAATTCAATTACGGTGATCGGTGCGCTGTTCGACGGCCTATTCAAGGTCGATCCTGATACTGGTTTGCCACAGCCGAACCTCGCAACGTGGGAAGTATCAGAAGACGGTCTCGTTTATACCTTCACATTGATTGACGCCAAGTGGAGTGACGGTACACCCATCACCTCTAAAGATGTGAAGTTCACCTACGATGCGATTACCTCGGACACGGTGGAGTCCCCTCGTAAGTCTGATATGTCTTCGATTGCTTCGGTCGAGACACCCGATGACAAAACCGTCGTCATCACCTTGACCACCCCGACCTGCACCATCTGGGGTAACGGCTTCGGTTCAATCGTTCCGCTGCCATCGCACAAGTTCGCGGCTGACTTTAGCGACTTTATGACCAACGACTTCAACCTCGCGCCGGATGTTGTCAGCGGCCCATATAAGTTTGAAGAACGCCAACCCGGTGAGTTCGTGCGTTTGGCTGTTAACCCCGAATATCACGGCGGTACGGCGAAGATCCCGAGCTTGCTGTTCCGTATTGTGGCGGATTCGACCACTATCAATCAGGCACTGCAAACCAACACAGTTGACTACGCCTTCATGTACCCCGACCAACTGGAGCAGTTGCAGGAACAGGAACGCTACAACACCTTCCTGTACCCGAACGCGAATGCCCCGATTGTGGTTATGAACTACCAGGACCCTGAACAGGCTCAGAACGGTTATGACGAAGACGGTAACCTGAACGAGTTGGTCCCGAACCAATTCTTCTCGGATATTCGTGTCCGTCAGGCTGTGGCGATGGGTTATGACAAGAACGCGTTGGCACTGACCCTCGGCGAAAACGCTGGCAGCGTCCCGCTGACCGGCCCGATTGTCCCATCGTTCTGGGGCACCTATGATCTGTCGTCCGTGACCCCGTGGGAATACAACCCCGAAAAGGCGGCTGAACTGCTGGCCGAAGCGGGTTGGGTTGACAGCAACGATGACGGTATCCTCGACAAAGACGGTGTGAATTTCGAAGTTGATCTGGTTTACAGCAAGCTGGTTGACCTGTGGGGCAACGCAGCGCTGGTTATGCAAGATCAACTCGGCCAGATCGGTATCAAGATCAATATCATCGAGCAAGAATGGAGCGCTTACCTGTCCAACGTTCTGCTCCCCGGCAAGTTCAACATCACGATTGTTGGCTTCGGTGGCGGCACGGAAGTGGATGGTATCGCTTACAACCTGCTCTATAGCAAGAACTTGATCCTCGGCGGTGGCGGCTTCAACATTTCCGGTTACGTTAACCCCGAAATCGATGCCCTGCTGGACGAAGCTCGTACCGTTCCCGGTTGCGATGTCGCTGCCCGTAACGAACTGTACACCCAGATTCAGCAGATCTCCCATGACGATGTGCCGTATGACTGGCTGGTTAGCACCACACAGGTGAATGTGCTGAACAACCGCGTCACCGATGCTTACATTGGTCAATGGGGTGCGCAATTCCAAAATGGCTTCGTTGGTTGGGGTTTGGCTCAGTAATTTGAGCAAGACCGCACGTAGCGCTGTTTGAATAAGCTAAACAAAAGCGGCATTTCTAAATTAGGGATGCC
>JAPUDW010000300.1 GCA_027492915.1 Bacteroidota bacterium
GGAGCAATTTGCAAAATGCGTGAATTGAATTCTACCGAAAATATTCTTATCCTCATCGTTTTAGGCATCGCAGTCGCAGGATTAGTCTATGCGGGAATGCTTACTCGGCAAATCTTGAGCGAGGGCAAAGGTTCTCAGAAAATGCAAGAGGTGTGGGGTTACATCCGCACCGGCGCGAACGCTTACTTGAGTTCGCAACTTCGCATCATTGCCGTACTCGTGGCTGTTTTGGTGGTCGTTCTGTTTTTTAGTGTTTATGTGGTGAACCCTACGCCCTATGCAATTGAACACTTCTGCCCTGAAATCGCGCAGACGGCACGTGAAAGCGTCACCGCCAATACATCCGCTATTGAAAGCAGTGTGGCAGCAGCGAACCCTGATATTGCAGTAAGCGAACTGCGCCTGCTGCAACAAAATGCAGTTGTTTACCAAGAAGAAGCACAGATTGTGCAGCAAGGCGCAGAAAGCTGCACGACTGCCCGTACCAGCATCGCGTTCGGGCGGGCGGGCGCGTTCTTGATGGGCGCGATCTTCTCGGCGGCAGTCGGTTTCGTCGGCATGAACATGGCAGTGCAAGGTAACGTGCGTGTAGCAGCGGCGGCGGTTGACCCGAAGCGTGGGTATGCTGATGCGGTGCGTATCGCTTACCGTTCCGGCACGATCACGGGTATGCTCACTGACGGGTTGGGCTTGTTCGGCGGCACGATTTTGTTCATCATCTTCGGTATCGCTTCACCGGACGCGCTGCTGGGCTTCGGCTTCGGCGGTACGCTTCTGGCGCTGTTCATGCGCGTGGGTGGCGGTATCTTCACTAAAGCGGCAGATGTAGGGGCTGACCTCGTAGGTAAAGTGGAAGCTGACCTGCCGGAAGACGACCCTCGTAACGCGGCGGTTATCGCTGACCTCGTGGGTGACAACGTGGGTGACTGCGCAGGTATGGCGGCAGACATCTTCGAAAGCTATGAAGTAACGATTGTTTCCGGCCTAATTCTCGGTCTAGCGCTTTCAACGGTAACTCGCAGCCCGATTTGGATTATCTTCCCCCTCGTGGTACGCGGTATCGGCGTACTTTCGTCAATCATCAGTACCTATCTGGTCAAATCAGAAAGTGGCAAAGATGCCCTGAGCGTTATCACACGCGGTTTCTATATCGCGGCGGGATTAAGTGCGGTGCTGTTCGGCATATTTACGCTAGCCTATATGCGTGACCCGAACATCAACAGCGGCGGGATTATTTGGCAACCATTGGCTGCCGTGTTAATCGGTGTCGGGTTAGCAATTGTAATCGACAAAGTTACAGCGTATTTTACTGACACAGAACATCCACCTGTACAGGAAATAGCACGCAACACACAGACTGGACCGGCGACGACAATCCTCAGCGGTTTATCGAGCGGTATGGAAAGCAGTGTGTGGGCGATCATTGTTATTGCAGGCAGCATTCTAGCCAGTGTGATCGTTTTCGGTTTGTTCCCAATAACCAACGGCGCTGGCGAACAAATTGTTGATACGTTTACAGCCGTGCTTTACGGTGTCGCCATGACCGGTATCGGCATGTTGACACTCACTGGTAACAATGTGGCGATGGATGCCTTCGGCCCGATTTCGGACAACGCGCAAGGTGTGGCGGAATTGGCGGGCGAGAGCAGCGGCGCGGGCGGCGAAATCCTGAACCAGTTGGACGCAGTTGGTAATACGACTAAGGCGATCACCAAGGGTGTTGCCATCGGTTCAGCCGTTATCGCGGCAGTGTCGCTATTCGGTTCGTTCCTGACGGATACGCGCGTGGTGCAGCTTGGCTTAGGCGTTCCTCTAAATCGCACACTATTTGGAACCGGTATTAACATCGCAGAACCGATTGTGTTCATCGGGTTCTTGATCGGCGGCGGTCTGATCTTCCTGTTCAGCAGCTTGTTGATCCGTTCCGTAAACCGCGCGGCGTTCCAGATGATCGGTGTGGTACGGCGGCAACTGCGTATTCCTGGCATTATGGAAGGCACAAAGACACCTGATTACGCAGAATGCGTAGCGGTTTCGACCAAGGCAGCCCAACGTGAGCTGACCCCAATTGGTATCATCGCGGTTTTGACCCCGATTATCGTTGGCTTCTTGCTAGGTGCAGCCGCTCTAGGTGGCTTCCTCGCGGGAATCATCCTCGCAGGACAGTTGATGGCCGTGTTCATGAGTAACGCGGGTGGTGCATGGGACAATGCTAAGAAGTACATCGAAGAAGGTCATTACGGCGGCAAGCGATCTGAATCCCATAAGGCAGCGGTCGTGGGTGACACAGTCGGCGATCCGTTCAAGGATACGGCTGGCCCTGCACTCAACCCAATGATCAAGGTTGTCAATCTGGTGGCGCTGCTGGTCGCACCGCTGGTGGTTACAGCGGCTGCGCCGGGGGCTGAGTCGGGCCGTCCGGTGGTTATCATCGTGATGTTTGTGCTACTCGCTGTCATTTTCTGGGCGATTATGCGCAGCAAGCGCAGTGACCCTGAATCGGAAGTGATGGTCGAAGCCGTAGCCAAATCCGGTGCTGGCGACTAAACAGGTCGTATTCTCCGATAACTCACTCAATAAAAAATCCCTTCTGATTTTATGCAGCAAGGGATTTTTTATTTAAAAGCATTGATGATTTCAATATGCTTGGGAAACAATTCAAGGTTCACGGCCTTACCTCTTCACGCTCCTCAATATCCTGTAAACTTAGGTTGCAGTTATTTTCAGTTCGCACATTACCGATGATTTCTAAGATTGAATACCAAACTGAGTATCAATCACTAATCGGATCACAAAGAGAGGTCATGCTATGTCAATCTACCAGTATCCATTAAACCTACGGTTCAAATTGGTTGCGCTTGCACCGCGCATTATTGTCACAGACGCCAATGGCAATGAAGTGTTATTTATTAGCCAAAAAGTCTTCAAGCTCAAAGAGGATGTGCGCATCTACCGCGATCAGAGTAAGCAGGAAGAAGTCTTTCGTATTCAAGCCGAGCAAATCCTCGACTTTAATACCCGTTATAACTTCTACCAATCGGGCAGTGAACGGCATCTAGGCAGTGTCAAAGCAAAAGGTTGGCGCTCTATCTGGCGCGCCACCTATAATGTCGATGACCCTTCGGGATCGCAGACCCATTACATTAAAGAAGATAATCCGTGGGTCAAAGTGCTGGATGTGCTTTTTCAGGAGATCCCTATTGTAGGTCTCTTCAGCGGCTATTTCCTACATCCCAGTTATACGGCCTATCGTGGTGGACATTATGAAGATGAAAGCCAGCCAGTCATGCGTATTCAGAAAGAAGCAGCATTTTTCGAAAGTGCGTACACTATGAACTTATTGAACCCTGAAATTGATCCCATAGAGGAAGCGCGTGTCCTACTGAGTTTTATGCTCATGGTACAGTTCATGCGCCGTCGCGGATAATAGATGTTAGCCTGCTAATTTAGCGGATAAATGCGATAATTGAAACGGCTGGCAGATTATCTACCAGCCGTTTCAATTTAGACATTTTAAAATAAAGATATGCCCACTAAACCAACACAATCTTTCGGACGCTATGGTGAGCAACTCGCCAAAACCTATTTGGAACAAAATGGGTATCAAATCGTCATTACCAATTGGCGCTGCTCAATCGGCGAAATTGATATTGTCGCCCAACAAGGTAACATGCTGGTGTTTGTGGAAGTCCGATCACGCCATATGGATTCAACAGAAGCCTCATTTGAAAGTATCACCAAGCGAAAACAACTCAAGATGTCTAACGCAGCAGAAGCGTATATCAGTGAACATCAATTGGAAAACCAAGTGTGGCGAATTGATGTGATTGGGGTCGCGATACCGCGTTCAGGGAAAGCAATTATCGACCACGCGGAGGATGCACTTGGTTGGTAAACCCTTATTGACGATTGTCGGGCCGACAGCGGTTGGTAAAACCGGATTCGCAATTGAGATCGCTAAAAGCATAGGTGGCGAAATTATTGGTGCAGACAGCCGCCAAATTTACCGATACATGGATATTGGAACGGCAAAACCAACCGCCGAGCAACAGCAGCAAATTCCGCATCACCTGATTGATGTGGTTAATCCAGACGAGAATTTGACATTAGCGCAGTACCAAACACTTGCGCGACAAGCCATTGACGATATCCATGAACGGGGAAAAATACCGTTGTTGGTCGGGGGAACCGGACAATACGTTACGGCACTGATTGAAGGCTGGTCAATTCCCGAAGTACCGCCGAATCAAGCATTACGGCAGGAACTTGAAGGTATTGCGGCTGTCGAAGGCGCGGAGGTACTGCATAAACGACTTCAAGCACTGGACGCAATAGCAGCATCCAATATTGATTACCGGAATGTACGGCGAGTCATCCGTGCGTTGGAAGTGTGTATCGAAACAGGCCAACCAATCAGTGAGTTGCAACGTAAACGACCACCAAATTACGATATGCTGCACATCGGATTGACGATGGAACGAGATGCGCTCTATTCGCAGGCGGATACACGGGTTGATTTGATGATTGACGAAGGATTTATAGACGAAGTGCGACAGCTCTTAGGCAAAGGATTCAACCGCAAATTACCGTCGATGAGCGGGTTAGGATACGCGGAGCTTGCAAGCCACATCTTGGACGGTGAGCAACTTGAAGCCACGATTACTCGTACCAAACACAATACGCACGATTTTATTCGACGCCAATATACATGGTTCAGGGGTCACGATCCGGGGATTTTGTGGCACAATATGGAGACAGAACCCTTTGAAACCTTGTTAGATACAGTTGAGTGCTGGCGAAAAGGTTCGAGATAAGCTATGCGGTATTTCCGCCGATCAGGCAATCCTAATGGACTTGTGGGCATCTTCCTGTTAGTTCTGCTTGCCATCTTTGCAGGGCCGGGTATGCTACCCAATCTGCTGCCAAATATTATACCGGGGGCGGATGAAAGCATCATGTGTGCATGGCTGAGAACAGGAGCGGAACGGGCGCAACACCAATCGCTCATCGGGCGGGCGGCTGTAAACCCAATCAGCTTACGGGTGCGCACCTCGGCACTACCGGCTGCACCGGGGCAAACACTACAAGTCAACATTGTGATTACCAACAATTCACTGGGTACGGTAGCATTTTACTATAACCCTGCACAAGTACGGTACGGAGATGACGGTGTGAGCAGCGGGCTGGGATTAATCCCAAACTCGAACAACACCATCCCTGCTGGGCAGAATACTGGCGGCGCGGTACCCGAAGGTGACATTCGTTTATTAGGTCCACGGCAAAGCTGCATTCATCATACGGCGTGGACATTTGAGCAGATCGGAAGTTTAGGTTTAAACCAAGGGATCAACACCTTCAAGGCTTACTACCGGAACACATCGCCGGGTGTAGCGCAGGTCACGACTGGAACAACGCAAGCCGTATACAGCGACCAAGGCTTATGGGTCGGTGTTACTGAATCAGAAGCGGTGTCGATACCTAGCGCTAGCGGCTAAATGCGTATGCTATTATGATGATAGATGTATGTGCGTCATCACCCTATTGAGGAGTTAACGTTTCATGTCCAGAATTGATACAGACCAGCCAATCCTCATTATTCAGGATGAAAACCAGCCCATACGGCACTGGCCTGTTGAAAAAGACGATGTTATTTTGGGACGCGATGAGGATTGCGATTTAACGCTGCCTGATCGACAAGTCTCAAGACAACACATCCGTATTTACAAGCAAGGCGATATTTACTTCATACAAGATTTAGATAGCAAGAATGGGACGTGGGTTAACGGTCTGCAACTGAAAGGCACACGGGAACTGCATGACGGGGATGAAATTCATGTGGCGCTGGCGGTGCGCTTAAAGTTTATCGACTCCGATGCAACCAGTCCATTAGCGAGCGAACCGCCTGCGTTCATCAGCGGTCGGCTGCGGCTTGACCCCGAAGCACGGCGCGTGTTTGTACGTGGGGTGGAGTTAAACCCGCCATTAAGCCTGCCGCAATATCGGCTGCTAGAACTGCTATTTGTGAATGCGGGTCGGATTTGTACACGCGACCATGTGATCGAAACCGTATGGCCGGAAGCGATGGGTGAAGGAGTGAGCGAACAGGCGATTGACGCGCTCATCCGGCGGCTGCGTGACCGTCTGGCAGAAGTTGACCCAGAAAGCCAGTATATCGTGACGGTGCGGGGACACGGCTTCCGGCTCGAAAATCCAGTGGGTTAAGTATCTCACATTTTTATAAGGTGATTGATAGCAGTCAATTACCGCATAATCATTCCTATTATTCATAGAACGTCTTGCTTATGCTGCGGCGTATTTTCACACGCGAAAATGTTTTTGCACTAGTGTTGTGCCTCATCTTTATTCTGCTGATTATCGTCACGACGGAATCAGCACCCCAATGGATTTATCAAGGGTTCTAAATACGTGGAACTGGTTCACATTGGGGTATTCACCGCATTCGGCCTCATCTACCTGCTTATACTGCCTTCAAAATGGCGCGAATGGGCGCTGCTGGTAGGCAGCATTTTTGCTATCTATTGGCTGCAACCCACTCTGAACATCCGCTGGCTGGATTACAGCCTGCCAACAATTACCCTTGGCTTAGCAGTTATTGGGTGGCTAGTGACGCGCAAGCCACAGGAAAACGGCATAAAGTTGGTTCGCGAAGATTGGCTGACCATCGGCGTGGTTGTGGGCAGCGCACTATTACTCGCCATCACCCGTTATATTGAGCTACCCATTGCACTGACATCGAGGCCGCCGGAAACGTGGCAAGTCGGGTTAGGCTTGATCGGCCTTGTCGCGGTAGTGTTAATACTGCGAAAAAGCTTTATCCAGAACTGGCAAATCAATGTTTGCATTCTGATTCTCATCGGCATCTTTATCGTGCTTAAAACGGAAATCTTTAGTACATGGCTCAGTGGTATTTTGAGAACGCAAATGGGGCAAGATGCAACCTTAGCAAACGGATTGGACATCCAATGGTTAGGGTTTTCATATGTCGCGTTTCGGCTAATCCACACGCTGCGCGACCGGCAAAGCGGACTGCTGCCTGACCTCACACTGCGGGAATACATGACCTATGTGATTTTCTTTCCTGCATACGCCGCAGGGCCAATTGACCGTGTTGAGCGATTCAGTGGGGATTACCGCACGTTAACAGCGCTAAACGGGCGCGATGCGTACCGTATCACCCTTGGATTGACGCGCATAACGATTGGGCTGTTCAAAAAATTTATCATCGCGGACAGTCTGGCAGTTTTTAGTTTAAGTGCTACAACGTTAAGTCAGTCCGAATCAACGTCAGCCATATGGTTGATGCTTTACAGTTATGCAATACGCCTGTACTTCGATTTCAGCGGGTACAGTGACATCGCAATCGGGATAGGCATCCTGTTTGGTATCCAATTACCCGAAAACTTCGACCGCCCCTACCTCAAAAACAATATCACCGCGTTCTGGCAAAGCTGGCATATCACCCTCAGCAATTGGGTGCGGTCATATGTGTATTCACCTCTTTCACGCACGCTATTGAAACGCGAAAACAAACCCTCAAACAACGTAATTATTCTCACCTGCACCCTGAGTACCATGCTGGTGATTGGCCTATGGCACGGTATCACGGTGCCGTTTGCATTGTGGGGGCTGTGGCATGGACTAGGGTTATTTTTACACAAATTATGGAGCGACCGGACGCGGGCATGGTATCGCGGACTTAAGCAAAAGCCTGTTACAGCACAATTGTGGCGTGTGACTGGTGTCGTGCTGACCTTCCACTTTGTACTTTTGGGATGGGTGTGGTTTGCGCTGCCAGACACAAACTCAGCAGTACACGCACTTAGTGCCCTGATGGGGATAGCACGATGAAGGGATGGGAATGGCTGACGGGACAGACTTACCAGACGCGCTTTGTGATGCAAGTTCTGCTTAAAGCGCTCGTCCTATTCATAGCCTTCAATCTACTATTTGCGGTCATCAATCCGCTACCCGCTATTGGGCGGATAACGATTTATAACTGGCTGGTGCCGGGACGAGAACGACTACCTTATGGCGAAAGCAACGCAGCCTATAACCTGAGCTTGAATAGTTTAGATGCTATGTTTGCTTCCCACCGGATTGCACAACCTAAAGCTGAAGATGAATATCGGATTGTAGTGATGGGCGACTCATCCGTATGGGGCGTGCTGCTGGATAACAAGGACACGTTGTCTGGTAACCTGAACACTGCCGGATTGAACGTGAGTAATAAGCAGATACACGTTTATAACCTCGGCCACCCGATTATGTCAGCGACTAAAGATTTGATGCTGATAAATTACATGCTGCACTTCCAACCTGACTTGATTATCTGGTTAGTGACGCTGGAATCACTGCCCTACCCCAAGCAAATTGACGCGCCACTGGTGCAAAACAACGCGGCACAAGTGCGGGAACTCATTGACCGCTACCAACTCCAACTAGACAGAAATGATTCGCGCTTTGTTGAACCGGACTTCTGGGGGCGCACACTGGTCGGGCAGCGGCGAGCGCTGGCAGATTGGTGGCGCTTGCAATTGTATGGTGTCAATTGGGCGGCTACGGGCATCGACCAACTGTATAAGGATTACCAACCTCGCAGCAACGATTTTGACACGGATACAACTTGGCAAGGTTTTACGGAAGCTGAGGGACTTGAGGCCGATGCAATTGCAATTGATGTGTTAAAGGCTGGAACACAGACGGTGGGCGACATTCCCATACTCATCATCAACGAACCGATTTATATCGCGGATGGACTTAACAGTGACCTCCATTACAATTTCTGGTATCCCAAGTGGGCATATGACCGTTACCGAGCCATAATGGCGGAAACTGCTTTAGATGAGCAGTGGAATTATATTGATTTGTGGGACAGCATTACACCCGAAGAATTTACGGATAGTCCGGTTCACTTGACGGCAACTGGATCAGCACAACTGAGTACGCAAGTTGGCAATGCGATTATCAATTTACTACAACCGTAAGCATGTACGGAGGAACAATCATGGATGACCAAACAATACGCACCAAACTTCGCAGTTTCATTTTGAAAGACCTGATTCGCGATCCTCAGTATGATCTGACTGATGACGAGGGCATTATTAGCGAG
>JAPUDW010000301.1 GCA_027492915.1 Bacteroidota bacterium
GTAGATTGACGCTCAAATGTTTGGTGCGATTTTTCCACAATACACGCTCTAAGCCATACGGTAGGACTAAGCGATTAGAGAGGATAGTTAGAACGGCAGGGTTACCATAGGTTTGAAGAAAAATACGACTGAGTTCAAGCCAATCGTTAGTGGCATCACGACCAAGCAAATCCAAGAGCAGCACAAGCAGATCATCGGCATGGCGGTCGGGGGCGCCTAAACCTAATTGATGGCGAGTTTCGAAATCGATGAGGTGTGCTTGGCGAGTGAATTCGTCATACAACAGATTTTCGAGATGCGGATCACCATGCGACCATAACACGCTGCTCAGCGGCATAACTAAATTGTGAACACGTTTAAATTCGAGCGCTACAGCGGACATTATTTCAGGTGTTAGGGTATGCGTTTGCAAGTACGCTTTCAACGATATGCCAGCAATGTGTGGAATACGAATAGAGCGCGAGTCGACTATCGAAATTTCACTTTCGTGACCGTACAACAGCCGATAGCTTTCGATCTCCCACATTTGCCAGTCATATGTACGAGAAAACATGAATATCTTACTGTTGGAAAATCGGAGGAATAAGTTACCGCACCTAATAATGAAACCGCGCCCAAAACGCCGCTGCTTATGCCAGAACGAGCAACCGTCAATAGTGAGTGGGTAGCTGTAATTCACCCGAACCCCATCAATGAGACGTGCGGTTACGGCAGCAATCAACTCACTGATTGACAAGGTAAACTCCGGCAATGACCAGGACAACACCTAAGAACTGCTTTAAGGTAATGGCCTCGCGGAAAAACAGAACTGCGATAATGGCAATTAGTGTATGACTGAGGGCAGAGGTGGTGTTCGCGGCAATCAGCGATGTTTTAGAGAGAATCGCAACCCATAGAACAGCAGATGCGCCCCATGCCAAAACAGCCGAAATCCCCCACATGCTGAAAAGCATCGCCCCCATATCTTTGCCACCAGACTGTGCAGCCAATTTGAAACCGATATGTCCATAAACACTCGCGGCAAAAAAGACGATCCAAAGTCCAAGCGATGCATTCATAGTGATCCAATCGAACATAAAATAACCTCCCGTGGGCAATTCCAACGAATAGGCAGCGTATCATTCACGCCACGGCTGACTAACATCGTAGTTGTATTCTGAGTGAAGGCATTACCATTCCATTCAAAGAACAACGCACCGGGGTAGAGTTTGCCACGATGAGACCCTAACACGACCTGGCTACCATGAAGATGCCCCGCCAATACGAGGTGATAACCATTTTGAATCGCTTGTGGAAACACATCCGGCTCATGGGCACATAGAATTGAAAAGATACCGGAGGCAGCAGCGGAACAAGCTGCACCTGCTATACGGATGGTAGGAGTTAGAAAAAAAGTGGTGTTATCTAACCACCGTGCGCCAGCAGCCTCAACACAATCACGGACACGATCCACACCGACATACCGCTCATGATTGCCACTTACTGCCCATATCGGACAGATACGGCGAAGAAAATGTATCAAGCTGGTTAATTCAGGGAAACCTCGCGGCGAATCCGCCATGTCACCGCCCAACAGCACAACATCCGGCTTTGCGGTTTCGACTACTTGAGCAACCTGCTCAATGATGTGACGCGTATACCCCGACAGATGAAGGTCACTAGCATACAAAAGGGTAGCTGATGAGGAAGCGGTGAAGTGTTGTCGGCGCACAGTTAAGCGACCACGCGCAGCAATCTCAAGCGCCATTTTTAACCTGTTCGTACCATAGCACAACACTCAAACAACCTAATGCCCACGACCGCACGAAGCCGCCGCCCAGAAAACCACCGAACAGCATTATCACCGCAAGGCGCATGACAATATACATCACATGGAAAGTGCCACCAGCCTTAACGGTCCACAACAGGCTTTCACGAAACGGCGACACTGAGCCATCCAAAGCTAGTGGGAACAAAAAAACCATTTGAGATTCAACTGCATAGAAAATAAAAACAGCCAAGGGGGTAAGAAACCATAACCCAAATACAAGCGCACCAGCAATCGATAATAAGGCGGCCAAGACACACAACGCATACTTGATGACACCTAACTTTTGAAAATCGGCAGTAGATACCAGCAGGGGTTCATCCCGCATATGTTCCATCACAAGGCGCATCCACATCGCGCCGGATAGGAAGCCGCTTTTCCACGCTTCTTGCTCAGCGGCAGCAGCAAACGGCAAAGCAGGATCATCGTAGAGGGTTTGAGCACGTTCCAGTAGATTGCGTCCCGTAATCGGGTGAGTGGTGATCAGGCGTGAATTAGACATAGCTCATCCTTGTTACAAATAGCCAATGCAACCAGCACAAAAAGGCCGCCCCGTTGCCGAAAACCAGCATCCTGTGAAGCAAGGTTTCAAAGGGTTTGCAACGGCGAATGTGGAAAGCAAATTCATCGTAGCTAATCAGGACTACGGTAATAATCAGCATGACAACCACAGGGGTTAACAACACGACTGGCTCATCTATCCAAGAAGCAATTGCCATCAACACAAAGACGAATCCACCTGCGCCTAGAGCAAGAATGTGGCTGTGATGTTCTTTAGGGCTGACCGTGACATAGATTTTGTGAAACCACCAATCCCCTGCCCCGCCGAGCGTTGCAACTGTTCCACAAATGCCTATAGCCCAAAGTTGCCACGGGAAATTGACGGGTTCATTAAACCATTCAAAATAAGGATTCACATCCTTTGCCCAAAATAACGCAGCTACGAATAAAATTCCCGGCAAAAATAACAATGTTAAACTCAGAAGCGAGGTCAGGCGAATAGGGCGCTGATTGCGCGGAAGGTCGTCAAAGCGCAGCCATTGCGCAGACTTATCCAACAAATATTGGATCAGCGGGGAATTACGGCGAGTTGTTCCGGCAGGTACCAACATATGGTTTCCTTATCTATCGATTTCGATAATAGAAAGCACAATCACAACGTAAGATACACAGGATTAAGCCGATTTACTCAACGGCACGCCACCTATCCGTCTGCTAACAATACAGCCTCTCGCATCCCCCAATGCAACGCGCTACAATAGAACACCTATTCCGTAATGAGAGTGATCGGGCGAAGTACGAGCGATTTGCCGGAGCGCAAATAGTGCTACTGCAAGCCCACAATCAGGTGCATGATGAGCTTTAAACCCTCTGAACATATCGCCAATATTCTTACCAGCCTGCCGATGAAACCCGGCTGTTACCTGATGAAGGACAAAGACGGCAAGATTATTTATGTCGGTAAGGCGAAGCGACTGCGGAACCGTGTGCGGAGTTACTTTAATTCCAGCGCAGAAACCAGCGCAAAGACGCTGCGGCTGCGTGAAAATATTGTTGACATCGAGATTATCATCACCGAGACCGAAGTGCAGGCGCTCATCACTGAAGAGACGTTGATTAAGCGGCACATGCCCTTCTACAACATCAACTTGAAGGACGACAAGCATTACCCGTATATCAAGATCAACTGGCAAGACCCGTTCCCCAAGGTCGAAACGACGCGGCGCGTGTTGAAGGACGGCAGCCGGTACTTCGGGCCGTATGCGGCGATGTGGGCGGTGCAGAACACGCTGCGGACGCTGCGGCGGGCGTTCCCGTATTTGACGTGCGACCGCGTGATTAACGGGAACGACGAGCGACCGTGCCTGTTTTACGATATTAAACTGTGCAACGGGCCGTGCATCGGGGCGGTGAACAAGGAAGAATACCGCGAGATGATCAGCGAGTTGATGGATGTGCTGAGCGGTAAGAGCGAGCCGGTGGTGAAGCGCATATCCAGCGAAATGCGGGTAGCGGCAGAAGCATTGAACTTCGAAAAGGCCGGGGTGCTGCGCGACCAATTGAAGGCGATTGAGTACATCACCCAGCGGCACAAAGCGGTGAACCCTGAGATGACCGACCATGACGTAATCGCACTGGCACGCGACAAAAACGACGCAGCGGTGCAAATCTTATTCATCCGCAATGGCAAGCTGGTGGGCAGTGACACACGGATGCTGACAGGGGCGGAGGGTGAGCCGGACGCGGAAGTGCTGGAACAATTCCTGACGCAGTTTTACTCGGAAGCGGCAGAAATCCCGAAAGAGATTATGCTGCCGAGCGAGATCGAAGGAGCGCGCATTGTTGAGCAGTGGCTGCGCGACAAACGGCGCGGGCAGAAGGTAACAATCACCGTGCCGCAGCGCGGAAACAAACGCGACCTAATTAAGATGGCGCAGGAAAACGCCACCGAAGGGCTGCGGATGATCCGCGAACAGTGGGAAGCGGACACGCATAAGCAAGAGCAGGCACTTACCTCGCTGCAACAGGAACTGGGTTTGGAAAAGCCGCCGAACCGGATTGAGTGCTTCGACATCAGCACGACGCAAGGGACGGCGATTGTGGCGGCGCGAGTGGTGTTCGTGCAGGGTGCGCCGCGCAAGAGCGAGTACCGACGCTTCAATATTAAAACGGTCAGCCACAGCGGACCGGACGATTACCAGTCAATGCGCGAGGCGCTGACACGGCGCTTCAACCGCTGGAAGGGGACGATGGACGACCCGACACAGATTGCGCCGGGGGCAGACGACCACGATGAGACATGGCGACTGCTGCCTGACCTGTTGATTATCGACGGTGGTAAGGGGCAGTTGGGCATCGCGGTGGAGGTACTGACGGAGTTCGGGCTGATGGGGCGCGTGCCGGTGGTGTCGTTGGCGAAGCAGTTTGAAGAAATTTTCTTCCCGAACAACCCTACCCCGCTGGTGCTAAACCGCCGCAGTCCGGCGCTGTACTTGGTGCAGCGGGTGCGTGACGAGGCACACCGTTACGGCATTACTACGCACCGCAACCAGCGGACGAAAATGGGCTTGATGAGCCGGTTAGAGCAAATTCCGGGGATTGGGCCGCAGCGTCGGAAGGCACTGCTCAAGGCATTCGGCAACTCGATTGATGCGGTGAAGAACGCGACAGTCGAGGACTTGATGACGGTCAAGGGCGTGACGGCAGAGATTGCGACGAGCTTGAAGGAGCTGCTGTAAGGAGAGAGGCGGACGCAGCGGGAGTAAATCCAAGCCGCGCCCCAATTTTTGTATGCGCCTGACACCAGCAGCGCCTCGTACCGCTGTGCGGATTGAACCGCCCATGTGCAGACCAGACATGCCCGGCGCTATGCTTCTTCCTTCGCCGCAGACTGAAAACCGTAGTCATCAGTCACTTTTGGAACCGGACTGCGTATGGTGGCGCAGCCAGCCACCCGTGTCACAAGCACACGAGCCAGAAAAAGGGGCAGAAGCCTATGGGCAGAAACCAAACACCGAAAACCGATATTGTTGTTCGTGTTATCGGGTGTATTCCTGTTGCGGTTGGCAGCACGCACGTTGTTTGCATTGTTATTCCACGAGCCGCCGCGCAAAACCCGAGCCGCCTGACCAACCAGCAGCAGGCGAACCCACTGTACTGACCAGCAACCCTAGTATAACGCAAATTCAAAATGGCGATTCCGCTTCGCGGAAATTGGGGACACCACTCAGCGATTCAGAGACCAGAGGATTCAGAGTACAGTGTTAAGACATAGGGGCAGAAACCAAACACCGAAAACCGATATTGCTGTACGAGTCAACGGGAGAATACCCGAAGCGGTCGGCAGCACGCACGCTGTCTGCCCTGAGATTCCACGAGCCGCCGCGCAAAGTACGAAAACCAGTTGTATTAGCACTTGCTAACCAGCTACCGCGTTCCTCATCACTGCCGGGATTGGGATAAGGATAGGGTTTATAGAGGGTTGACACCCACTCCCAAACATTTCCGCTTAAATCCAATGCCCCTACCCAAGAAGCACCTGATGGCTTGCTGCCAACACCTGCGGTTTGTTTGTTTGAATTCTCATTATACACGACATTGGCTGCCACAAACGCATTTCCCCAAGGATAAACGAGATTATCGGGGCCGCGAGCAGCATACTCCCATTCGGCCTCAGTGGGTAAACGCCCGCCGCGCAGCGTACAAAAGTCATGGGCTTCAAACCATGTAATAGTCTCACGGGGGCGATTTGCGTCTATCCAATTACTAGCACGCGCGGCAACACCATCAAATTGTTCAAATTGGGCGTTAGTGACTTCCGTTTTGTCGATCCAGAAAGAATTCTGAAAGCAAATTTCTGTCACAGGCTTTTCATCATCGTTTCCTTGTTCACTACGCATAGTAAAACAACCCGCTGGCACTTGCACCATCGTTACGCCGTTGAAATCCTGTTCGACAGGTGTCCAGTCGGCGTTGCGAAGCATAATACTTTGTGTAGCAGTCAGGATTGGCTGCGGCGTGTCGGTCGAGGTGGAAGTAGCCGTTGGTACAGTAGGGGTTGGCTGCGGCGTGTCGGTGGCACTTGGTGTCGCGGTAGCGACTGTTGGTGTCAACGTTGAAGTGCTACTAGCAATGGGTTCAGTGGGGGTAGTGGGCGGCGTGTCGGTAGCAAGCAATACAGCACTCGTGAGTGTGGGGATCAAGGCGTTAGAATCCGGTTGGACAACTCGCGATAGGAGGAACAGACTCAGTGCTATTATGAGACCAGAAACAAGAATGCCGACTGGTGACTTTACCAAACGCGGGAAGCTGGATGGAATAGAAGCCAACGATGTAGAGTCATTGGCTGCGAATCGACTTTGAAAAGCGCGTGATTCTACAACGACAGGTACAGGACGGAAGCGCTCATAATGCGCGGGGTCATCTTTTGGTGGGTCAGGATAATCGCGCCAGAAGGCTTCCAACGCGGCAATAACTTCTTCTTCTGGCAGCAAACCGTTTTCTGCCAGATGCGCTAATGGCTGGATGCTCTCGTAAGCTAGCTTGCGTTCTTTTTCTTGTACTTTGTTGTAAAGCACCTGTTCGATCTTATCTAAACGGATACGCGGCGGCAAATTTCCCTGCTCACGGAGGGCAGCCAGAATATCACGCGCAGCTTCCGTATCGCCGATTCGTACCATCTCGGCTAAATCACGAAATGCACTATCAACATTAATGGTCGGGGGCGGTGGGACAAGCTTAAAATGCTGGCGAAGAAAGGTTATTAACGCACTTACATCTTCATGAAAATGCTCAACGCTGAGAGTCTGACTATTGCGATTTGCTAGTGGGGACAAAGACTCTGGCAAATAGGCAGGAGATGGAAAAGCAGCGCCATCGACAATCGTGGGAATGAGAACACAAGATTTGCCGCGTGCAAGCGCCATCTCATTTTCTTGGCGTACCCAATCATTGGGGTTATCAAGTCGTCTGCGGCCTGCATCATCCTGAACGGTTAACCAACGCTGACCAATGACCGAAAGAACCACATCACAGGTTTGCACCCAATGGCGCAGCACATCGGGGAAATCATCGCCGCGTTGGAGGGTATCGACATCTTTAAAGACATTATCACGCCCAAAAGCGTAAACCAACCGATCATAGAGACGGTTCACTGTTTCAGCACTGTCAGCGCGGCGGTAGGAGATAAAGATTTTAGGCATGAGCATCCGTGAATTGAAAGCGCTGCACATATTATCGCGAATTAAAATAAAGGATGCAAGTTTTATAACTTACATGAGCAGGAGATGATTGTTCGGGCTGAGAAATTGACGCAAAAATAAGGGAAGCCTTATAATGCAAGATAGGATGCCGTAAGTATCACCCTTGATTAACCAGATGATGGGAGCGCAAGAGTGCACTATTCTACTGCGGATTCGCCAGTAACAATTGTCAAAGACCGTTTACTCACCCTCCTTAAGCAACTGTATTCCCCCGAACAAGCTGCTGCCACGTATGAACGCATCCTTGCGCTGCTAGCAAGCGAACCACAACAACCCTCGCACAGTGACGATTATTTCTCCGAACGCAACATCACCCTGATTACCTACGGAGACACACTACGCAAACAAAACGAAGCCCCGTTAAAAACGCTGTATCATTTCCTGCGGCAGCGCTTGAGGGATGAGATCACAACTGTCCACATCCTACCCTTTTATCCCTACTCATCCGACGATGGGTTTTCGGTCATTGATTACTACGCGATCAATCCGGCGCTCGGCAATTGGGCAGACGTAAAAGCTCTAAGCGGTGACTTTCGCTTGATGTTCGACGCGGTGATTAACCATATGTCGGCGGAAAGTGAATGGTTCAAAAACTATTTAGCCGGAGATGCGAACTATGCAGGGGTATTCCGAACCGAGCATCCCGACACGGATTTACGGAGCGTCACCCGACCGCGCACCTCGCCACTGCTGACGGCGTTCAAAAAGGCGGGGGGTGAAACGGTTCACGTTTGGACGACCTTCAGCGCCGACCAAGTTGACCTTGACTACAGCGACCCAAACACCCTGTTTCGGATCATCGAAGTGCTTTTGTTTTACGTTGAACAAGGGGCAACGGCGATCCGGTTGGATGCTATCGCCTATATGTGGAAGGTGGCGGGTACTTCATCTATTCACCTGCCGGAAACACACGCCATCATCCAAGCGATGCGGGCGGTGCTGGATTTGGTCGCTCCGGAAGTCGTTTTGATTACCGAAACGAATGTGCCGCACGCAGAAAACATCTCGTACTACGGGGATGGCAAAACGCCCGAAGCGCAGTTGGTCTACAACTTCACACTGCCACCGCTGCTACTGTACACAATGACCGTGGGGGATGCTTACAAACTCAGCGAGTGGATTAACACCCTGCAAGCGCCGTATGAGCGTACAACATTCTTTAACTTCACGGCTTCGCATGATGGCATCGGGGTGCGGCCAGTAGAGGGCATATTGAACGCGCCGGAACTCCAGCAGATTATCGACAAGGTAGAGTCGAGCGGCGGGTTAGTGTCGTATAAGGCGAACAGTGACGGTTCGAAAAGCCCATATGAACTGAACATCACGTATGTAGACGCGATTATCGACCACAACGAACCGCAAGAAAACCAAGTCGCGCGTTTTCTACTTTCACAGGCGATTATGCTGTCGCTGGCAGGGGTTCCGGCGGTTTACATCCACAGTTTGATCGGATCGCACAACGACCTTGAAGGGGTCAAGACGGCAGGTTATCCGAGGGCGATTAACCGGCGCAAGGTGGATGTGGGCGAGATTAACCGCGAGTTGGATGAC
>JAPUDW010000302.1 GCA_027492915.1 Bacteroidota bacterium
GGATTCACCGTAATCACACTCGCTGTTACACATGATAGTCGGGGTAATCGCCTCCGTGACTTGCATTCTTACCCCCTAATCTCGTATGATCTTCGTACTCGGTACTCGGTACTCGGTACTCGGTACTCGCCTTGAACTGTTATCTAATGACTATCAACTAAAGACTATCGACTAATAATGCCTGCTGCTCGCCTCGTACTCCCACATGGTCGCCGCCGCCGAACTCGTCTCTGGCGGGTGTTTCGTGCAGCCTATCGCGATACCGTTGCCCTATGGAACGAATTTCGCTGGCCGATTCTTGCCTTCCTGCTGCTGCTCTTTGGTGGTGGTTGGCTCTATGGCGAGTTGATGGCGCTGGCCGGTTATCCCCGTGTTCCATATCAGCATCTACTTTATTACATCCTCGAAATGATGGTGCTGCAACCCCCACCGGTTGAGGATGTCCCAACCGAGTTATACCTCATCCTATTCTGGTATATCGTTCCCGTGTTGGCAATCTTAATCGTCGGGCGAGGTGCAGCCGAGTTTGTTAATCTCTTTTTTAACCGCAGCGAACGTCGTAATGCATGGGAGGAAGCCGTGGCTTCGACCTACCGTAATCATATCATTATCCTCGGTGTCGGGCATGTCGGTCTGCGCGTTGCCCGTGCGCTCGTCAGCATGGGCTTCGATGTCGTTGCCATCGATCAAGAACTCAAACCTGATGCTGAAGACGAATTAGCTGCGCTTGGGGTTCCCATCATAAAAACTGATGGTCGTAATCCGCAGTCGCTCGACCTCGCGGGTCTGCGTTATGCACAGGCCTTTGTCGCCTGCACCTCCAGCGACCAAACCAACCTTGAAGTCATTATGCGTGCCCGTGACCTCAACCCCGAAATCCGCATCGTTGCTCGGATGTGGGACGACACCTATGCTAAGCAAATGAAAAACTTTATGGGTGTGGATGCTGTCCACAGTGCGTCTGATCTCGCTGCTCCCGTCTTTGCAGGCGCTGCCGTTGGTGTGGAAATTACCCAAACGCTGCAAATCGCAGGTGTCGAATACAGCATGATTCGCCTGCAAGTCGAGCCGGGGTCGTTCCTCGACGGCGGCACCATCGGCTCACTTCAAGAAGCGAACGATATGGACATTGTTCTGCACGGCAGCAGCAGCGCAGTTGAAGTCCAGCCTTCGAGTAACATTGCTGTTCGCGGCGGTGATACCCTCGTCCTGTTCGCTCGTCATGACCGTGTTATCAATATTGTCGAGCGTAACCAGAAAACCAAGAATAGATGACTTTATCGCTTTCTGACTTCCAGCGACTACTCCATAATGGCATGGGGCGGGCTATTCTTTATCTCCAGCAGCATGACTCTGATCCCTATCGCGATGTTATTCTTTATACGTGCTTACATAACACTGCTTATGATCCTCAGGTCGAAGGTACACACGCTCAATACATATTTGATGTTATTCAACTGACATCGGATTTCGAGTTTTATCGTGATGAAATTCTCAGCGCTTTATCTCAAGTCGATCAACAAGAGAATTGGCCGGATGATTATCATTTGCTCGATCTTGCGGTCATTTTTGCAATGTCAGGAGATGAACGAGCGCGCCAGATTATTTATAACTTGTTGCTAATTCATCCGACTTCTGATCTATATTTTGATGCATTAATCAAATTGGATGGCATCAATGGTTTGATTACGCTCATTGATAAAATTTGGTCATCGAGTCAAAGTGAGCGTGATGATCTTGTTGCTTACGGAAGTGGCTTGTTGGATTTGCTTGAAAAACGGGATGGAGCAGATCAAACGCAGTATAATCTCAAAGAGCTTTCCAATAACAATTCTTTCGTCAAAGAATTCGTGGATAGTGTCACCTTATTTCAGAGCGATAGGTCAAACCACTTTCAGCGAAAAAAACGCTCACAAATCTCCTATCATGAACTAAAAATATGGATGTCCACTTCCGCTAACTTTAGTAATCCTCCTGTCGAGTGGTCATTATGGGGTAAATATGCTTCAGATGAGGACATCGCACTTGCTGCTGACGATTTAATGCTTTTGCAAGATGAAGATGTTCACAAAATAACTCTATTTCTGAAGATGTTTCAAAATCGTATGTTCCCACTTGTGCCAACACGTTTGATTGAGTGGGCACGTCAGATAGATGGTCGTTCTATTTGGTTGGAAGATGGCATAATTAACTATGAGGTTCGCCGCGCTTTATTTGCTCTAAATGCACTTGAACTGGTGATGGATTGGTCTGTGCGTGACCTTGCCTTATACCTCATCGAAACCCAAAACAATGCGGGTAGGGCGGTCGGATTGTTAGGACTGAACTTTGTTGAAGGCGATTGGCAGATTATCGAAGGTCTGAGCCAGTCAAATATCAATCATGATGATTATCATGCCTTAGGACTCAATGTTTTAGACCTGTGCGAAGCACGTTTAAGTATCTATGCAGTATCAACCTTGAACAATCTATATGAGTTCAGTAATTGTTCTCGCTGTCGCCACCGCTTTGTAGAGCAATTAGCTGCCTTAAATACGCTTCCCGATTGGATAATCGAGGAATGCAAATTCGATTGTAACCTTGACCTCAGACAATGGGCGCACAGCATTTCAGCTACCACCAATTGAGAAATCTAGTTTCCGGTTTTCTACCCCGGCCTCACCGTCATATTCTGGTGAATACCCTGTTCCACTGCCAGCCTGTCAAGCGCAGCATCGCTTAATGTGGTCGTCGTCCCGTCCTCTACGTTCACGCTGAAGTACGTCACCATCACGCCACCTAGTTCTTGGCTCTCAAAGATCACCTGCTGGTTGTTGTTTGTCCAGCCAATGAGACTGTCTCCACCTTCGCCGGAAACGGCTTGCAAATCGCTGCCATCGGCATTCATCACATACACGTCAAACGTATCCTCAATCGGCAAATTCGTATTTGGATCACCCGCAGCCATAACCGCAATTTTGCTCCCATCCGGTGACCACATTGGCTTGAGAAATGGGTTATTCGTCACTCCCAATATTTTGCGGGTCGTTTCTGTTTCAGGATCATAGATGTTGATGCTAACTTCAGTTTGCGTGTTGGTCACGAACAGCAGTCGGTTCGTGCTTGTTGACCACTGCGGTTGGTAGCTGCTGCTGGAGAAAACCGCTTGAGTGAGCTTTTTTGTCTCGTGCCCATCGGCATACACCACATACACTTCCGCATTAGCGTTGAACGCAATTTGTGATGAATCCGGCGACCATGTTGGGCTTTGTGCGCCAATACCGTCAACGGTAATTTGCCGTGTGTCGCCTGTTGCCACCTCCACCACGTACAGCGCCCCCCATGTGATTGCGATCTGCGCCCCGTCTGGCGACCACGCCAGTGCAGCTTCGGTGTCTACCGCTAAAGAGCTAACTTGTCGCATCTCCCCTGTATCCACATCCATCACCATCAAATGCAGCCTACCCGTTGGCTGTGCGGATGGTTCGGAGAGAAACGCGAGTTGTCGCCCATCTGCTGACCATATCGGCATCGTGTTGGATGTACTGTCATCTGTCAGTTGGATAAGCTCACCATCAAATGAAGTTAGATAAATCTTGCCGCTGTTGTTGAAGGCTGCTGTTAGTTCCAGTGCGGCAGGGGTTTGGAGCGCTGCGGAAAAAACCAACGTACCCATCAAGACCAACAATCCAATAATCTGCATGGCTTGTACCCCCTTAATCATCGTAATCAGTCGCACTTGCGCTTGCATCCTAAAATAAAAAGAAGCATCCCCACATGCCTCTTTCTCTACGATTCCCCGTTGATTTTGCTCACCACCCTATGAAACCTGCCGCTCTATCTTGATATTTGTTTTTACTTGTAACTTATGTAGAGTTTCGAAAGAAATGGGCTAAAAATCTTAGCGTACTGTGCGAAGCCTCCCCTTGTGGGATGGCGATTGTGCATAGCCTCCTGTGGATGGCAGTTCAATCTTTTTCTTGTGATTTTCGAAACTTTACATGAGTGGTTTCCTGAAAGTTCCAAGTTCCAGATTTTAATTCCCTCCCTGTTACTACGGGGAGGGCTAGGGTGGGGTCTAGCTCGTGACTTCCGATAACCTGCTTTATTACTACTTACGTTTGAATTCGGTTAACCCGACAAATGGTTTTCTAACCATCCACCAACTCGCTTAACAAGTCTGCTCCCTCAAAATGGTTAGTGCCACCAACCCGTAAAAGCTACCAAATGGTCTTCCAAATGGTCACCCTTAACGTAGTCAATTCGATTATGCTATTGAAAGGAATGGTCTCAGCCCATTCCCACTGCATTGGGTTTTGTTACCTGCGCATCTTAAAATCACCCACCGCGCACAATAGGCTCAAATCTTCGCGCCGCATTTGCCGCTTGTTCCGCATGTGATGCATTTTGTGCCTTTGACTGTCATCTGTTGACTATCGACTAAAGACTACTTTTTGCAGCAAACATTGCAGCGGCAGCCTGTCGCCACCTTTGCCGCAAGATCAGCCGAGCAATCTGCCGAATTGGCACAAAAATGACTTTTGTTCGCGCCGCCGCTTGTCGTGCCGCCTGTGCCGCATATTCCGCTTAAACCTACGGTTGACGGTTGTCAGCTTGTTCTGGATTTTGTCTCATACGATCAATTGTTGACTGTCAATTGATAACTTTATCGCCGCCATAAAGGCTTGGCGTATCTTTGGTGTTCTGTGCGAAGCCTCCCGCGAGATGGCGATTCGTATCCCGCCTTTGCTTTTAAGCTGATGACTGGCGACTGATAGTTGACGACTTTAACGAAATCATCCCACATTCTCTGGACCATTCTTCCGGTAGCGCCGGATGAAAGCGTAAATGATGTCCTTGTCCACCGTATCCATCTTCAATAGCTGTCCCCACGCTGCTACCGCCACTGGACTGTCATTTTCAGGTCGCGGCTCGACAATAATATGCGAAGGATAGCGGCTTGCGATGTCCAACAGGTCATTGATAACTGTCTGGTTGCTGGGGTCTTGGTACGACATCCAAATTCCCCCGTGTTCAAGGTTGTGGATAAGCTGTTCATCCGGTAGCTGCTCGTTATAAACGCCCCATGCGGCGGGGTTCAGGTAGTGCCAGCCGGAGGTCGGCGGGTTGGAGTTATAAGCTGGATGTGCTTGCCCGATCTGAATGTGGTCTTGGCCTTGGCTAGGATACTTGATGCTCGTATCCGGTATCGCCAGATCACCCGGTGGGTTTTGCTCGGCTATCGTGTTCCGCACAATCACCACCAGCACCAGCGCCCCAATAAATATTCCGGCTGCAATCATCAGGTAGCCCGGGGAGAAATATTTTCGATACGGGTTATAACGCGGGGGCTGCATGTTGCGAGGGTTTACGGCTGGCTTGCTCATGGTCTTGCTTGTCCTGTGAACCTCAAAATAACAAGCACGGAGTGTAATCACTATCCTTTAGGAAGTGGTGAGAAACAAGCCAGCAAACGCCTTTTTGTTGTTAGAAATTTGTCGAGATTATTAGCGCGGAATATTCGATATTGTGTAGGGGCGCACGGCTGTGCGCCCAACCATTATTTATTCTCTTCTCCCCTGTTATTACGGGGGAGAAGCGTTGGAGATGAGGAGTTAGGTTGCCTTCTTTGCCTTCGGGAACCGGCTGAGAACGGTCGCTGGTTCCGGTGTTGGGAACTTGTCGCCAATCGTCAATTCTGAGGGGGCTTTCCCATTCTTCGTTCGTGCCGAGCCAGCAAACACGCCAATTGTCGTGCCTTCCTTGCTGTAGTCGTCATGCAGGTAAACCTGACCGGATTGGTAGCCGTCGCGGTCGATGCTGCAACTCGTTACCACGCCGATGACCTTACCTTTTTTATCGACGACTGGATCGCCTTGGTGGGCTGGTCGTGCGCCCTTGTTGTCCAGCCGGAAGCGTGTCACCTCGGCCTCACGCTTCATTTCGTGTGCGATAAACGCTCGCTTCCCGACGAAGTACGGCTTCCACAGCTTTACATAGTTACCGAAGCCTGCATCTGCCGGATTCATGTTCAATGGCCCCGCCAGTTCATGCCCGTATAAGGGCAAACCAGCCTCGGTACGCAGGCTGTCACGCGCCGCTAAACCACAGGGTACAGCCCCGTTGTCGATCAAATCCTTGAACAAACGAGGTGCTAATTCAGGATGTACAAACAATTCGTAGGCCGTCCGTTCACCCGTGTATCCCGTCCGCGACACGATCAGGTTGTATTCGCCCAACGTTACCTGTGTCACACCCGCCCATGTCAGCTTCTTGACTTTCGCTTTGTCCGCGTCACTGCCACCCAGCGCCAGCAGGATGTCCGTGCTTTTCGGCCCTTGCAGTGCTACATCGACACGGCCTGCTTCACCAGCACCCTTACGGTAATCGACGATCTGGCAGTGGTTTGCACCCGTGGGTACCCGCTTGCCTTGCGATCCATCGCCAAACCGGATGTTACCCGCCTGCGCATCCAGCAGGTACGCGAGATTCTTATCATTGTTCGATGCATTTACGACCACGAGGAAATCCTCTTGGCCGAGTCGGTAAATCATCAGGTCATCCAACGGTATGCCCGCTTGGTCGAGCAGATAAGTGTAATGCGATTCGCCGATAGCTAACTTCTCGACTTCGTTGGTCGTCACCACGTCAAGGAACGCCGCAGCCCCCGGCCCCTTGACCCCTAGTACGCCCATGTGCGTCACATCAAAGATGCCTGATCCTGTGCGAACTGCTTGGTGTTCTTCTGTGACCGATGAGTACCATACCGGCATATCATATCCCGCGAACTCCACCATCTTCGCGCCCAGTTCCTTATGCAAACTGTGGAGCGTGGTTGTCAGTAATGGGTTTCCAGTTGGTTCTTCCCATTGGAACAGACTCAGGAAATCATCATCCGGCCCCGCGTAATTTTCCCCGTTAATGCCCACGAAGTAAGACTTCGCGCTGTAACCGGTGAAATCGCGTGACCAATCGCTCTTGGTGTTCACCCGAATACTGCCGGCTGCGGTTTCGCTTACCGCGACTACATCCACTGGCCCCGGCACTTTCGCATATGGGTCAGTGCTATCGAACAAGACAAATCCGTCCGATAACCCGCGCAGCCACGCTGCTACACGCCCTGCATTCTGTTCGACATACAGCGTATAATCCTTGTCGCCAGCTTCTAAAACGACACGGCTCATCACGCTCCCATCAGCTTCGAGTAACCATGCTGCTTGCTGCTCACCTACGTTGAGCGCTAAAACATCGCTGGTCAAAACCGTGTTCAAGAAGCTTTTTGCTTGCTCCCCGCGTATAGCAAAGGTTGTCCAACCCGCATTATCTTTTTCTGTGTCGAGATACGTAAAGTGAGGGTATCCGTCAACCGCTGCTTCGGTATCAATGCCCACGCTGTGCGCCAGTTCCCGTACCGCGATTTTCGCTTGCTGGAATACATCAAAATTGATCTTCGCTCGTGGTTCCGGCCCTTTCTTCCCACCGTAGCTGAAGGGCACACACGCTTGTAATATGTCTGCGATAATGTCACCCAGCTTGTCAATTTCCGCGTCGCCAAAACCCCGTTGGGTAATCCACGGCGTACCGATGCGAATGCCTGACGAGCGCAGCGCCGCCGGGTCACCCGGAATCGTGTTCCGGTTCAGCACAATCCCGCACAGGTCAAGAATGCGTGCAGCCATATCCCCGCTTAATGTGGTGCCATCAGCCCCCACCACACTCTTGCAATCCACTAGCAATAGGTGGGTATCTGTCCCGCCATAGGCCACACGCAGCCCGCGTGCTTCCAGTTTTTCCACCAGTCGCGCCGCATTCCGCACCGTTTGATGTTGAAGCTCTTTGAATTGTTCGCTGGCCGCTAACCGTAAAGATACGGCTAGAGCTGCAATGCTGTTCATGTGCGGGCCACCCTGTTCGCCGGGGAAAACCGCACGGTCAATTTTGCCCGAAAGGTTTGATTTGTGGGTGATAATCACCGCACCACGCGGCCCCGCCAGCGTCTTGTGTGTGGTAAAGGTCACCACATCCGCGATACCGACCGGAGTCGGGAAATCACCCGCGATGATTAAACCTGAAACATGTGATACATCCGCCAGCAAATAAGCGCCCACTGCGTCCGCGACCTTACGCAGCGCCTGCCAATCCGGCGCGAATGGGTAGCTGGTATACCCGCCGATAATCATCTTCGGCTTGTGTTCCAGCGCCAGCGCCATAATCT
The DNA here is from genome assembly GCA_027492915.1 of Bacteroidota bacterium. Classification (GTDB taxonomy): domain Bacteria; phylum Chloroflexota; class Anaerolineae; order Aggregatilineales; family Phototrophicaceae; genus CFX2. Next base: position 8,195 of record JAPUDW010000302.1, read on the forward strand.
TGTCGTAATCCAACCGCTCGGTCACAGGGTCAACGCCGTAACTAACGATCTTATAATTCTTACCGCTGCGGTTGACGGGACTGCCGTGCGTCAAATGTCCGCCGTGCAGCAAGTCCATACCCATCACCGTGTCGCCCACGCTCAGAAGGGCACTGTAAACGGCATTGTTCGCCGGTGCGCCGGAAAGCGCTTGTACGTTGACAAATAACTGTTCCGGCTTGTACTGCGGTGTTGCGAATAACTCGGCTGCGCGCCGCCGTGCCAAAGACTCTACAATATTCGCGTATTCGGTTCCCTTGTAATAGCGCTTATCCGCTATCCGGCGATATTCAGGTAAGCGTTGGTTGTAATCCAGTATTTCTGACTGTGTCATCGTCCGCGTTTCGTCCAGCGGATAGCCTTCAGCATAAATGTTGTGGAATGCCGAGCTTAGTGCCTCGCGCACTGCTTCTGGCACCGTGCTTTCCGAAGGAATAAGAATCAAATATTGGGCTTGTCGTGCCGTCTCGTGCCGGATCAATTCGGCAATATCCGGGTCAAGCTCCGCTAATTCCCCGCGAAACAAGTAGTCTTTGTGGGTCATAAATCAACCTATATGCTTTTGTATTAGGAATGGCGAGGATTGTAGCAGAAGGGGTGGTTTGCGGCTATAGAGAAGCGAAGCCGTAATGCGGCTATAAATTTCTGATTAGATTTGTAGGGTGTGTGGGTAGCGCTGGAAATGAAAGAATAACGCATAGATGGATTATTAAATGGATAATGATTACGACGATTGCCAAATAAGACCATCTAAATGGTTTTTGTAAGGCTCATCATCCATGTCGAGTTCGGCAAAACTATAACGACTTAATGATATTGCCCTGATAGTGAACACTGACTGGGGTGAAT
>JAPUDW010000303.1 GCA_027492915.1 Bacteroidota bacterium
TTTTTTATTTTTTTGTTTTTTGTGTTTCGTTGTGTTTTGGATTGGTTGGATTCGTGTTCTGGATCTTAGGTCATTATTTGCGTTCGTTCAGGCGCAGTTGTTCGAGGCCGACCGTGTCATTTGCGCACCGCTGCGGTTTAATGACGAACTGCTCGGTTCGCTGGTGCTGGTCTACGAGCGTGACGATAAACGCTTTACGGCGGGCGACATCAACCTGCTAACGACCTTAACCCAGAACACCGCCCTTTTTATTTATGTGGCGCGGTTGGTACAAAAACTCGCCCATGAAAAAGTTGAACTGGAAAAGACACTAAAAGAATTGCAGGCGACCAAAGACAAACTCAGCCAGAACGAACGCTTGACCATCGTCGGTCAAACCGTTGGCAGCCTCATCCACGATATGCGTAAGCCGCTGTCGAACGTCATGGGCTATGCGGGTCTGCTCCAAGAAACGGATCTCACGCACGAAGAGCGCTTTGAGTTTGCGGGTCAAATTATCAAATACATTGAAGTGTTTTCGGCGATGGCGCAGGAAGTTCTCGATTACACATCGGGTGATGCGGGTGTGAATAAGTCGCAGACGACGGTTGAGAAGTTCATGGCTTACGTTGCCGACTTGCTTAACCCCCCCGGTTTAGAGCGTGATACCAAGATCATTATCACTTACGATACCGCACGCGATTATAAGATTAACGTGGATGCACAACGTTTCGTCCGTGTCTTCCAGAATTTGGTGAATAATTCGGTGGATGCGATTGAAACACAAGGCGGTAGTAAGGTTGAACTGCGCGTTGAACCTGTTGATAATGGTATTCGCTTCGTGGTAGAAGATGATGGGCCGGGTGTACCGGAAAAAATCATCGACTCGCTTTTCCAACCTTTCATAACAATGGGTAAATCCAATGGTACAGGCTTAGGGTTGGCGATTGTTGATCGTATGGTGATGGCGCATGGTGGCAAAATCCAGTACGAGAAGTCACCCATGGGCGGCGCGCGTTTCGTGTTCGCTATTCCTCAGGAATAATCTCACTTCGCAGTCAGTATGAATAAAAGAGAGCGGTCACAATGACCGCTCTCTTTTTATGTGTAGGTATTTTCTAGCAGCAAGCCTTATGCGCGTTTCAACCGTTTAGTTTGCGTTGGCAGTTTGCTTGGTGATACCAAAAGTCGCCCCATTGGTAAAGTAAGCTTCATCGGCAGATACCTTCAGAAAGGTCATCGTGTATCCATTGGGCAGCGATACTTGTTGCAGTGCAGTTGTGTCAGCCGCAAAGGTGTTGAGATCTTCATCAACCACAACAACCTGCCAGTCTCCGGTAGTGTTAAGTCCCACATCCGCAGCCGTTACGGGTTGGTTCACATAGTCAGCGCCGGTTGCCTGCCCCTCAACAACCTCAAACCGCGAGCCGACTGTAAAGCGCGCGAACTTATATTCCGGTAGGTAATATTGGAAGAAGCGCCAATTGGCCGCCAACAGCAGGCTGTCGTCCGGTTGGAAGTTTGCTTTCACAGTCGAAATTTGGTTATCAAGCAGTTGGTCATGTTCGCGCAGTGTACTGTACGTCAGCAGTTTGAAGCTGTTCGGGCCAAGCGGGTAGGTCGGGCCGATCACGAACACTGCCGCGCTGATGAGGACAATAACCACTGTTGCTGCACGCAGTAATGTGGGACGCGATTGGAATAGCCGGTACAGACCTTCGGCGCTGATGACAATCAGGGCGGGTAAGAACACAAACACCAATCCCTGCTGCCCCATATGGATGATGGCGTAGAACCCGACTGCCGGTGCAACCCACAGCAGCAGAAACCACATTTTGCGGCTCGTTAGCCAGCGGCGGAAGTTCGCCGGAATTTGCGGCAGCCAATACAAGACGGGTAAGGCTGCTACTGACCATGCGTAAAGCGTATACGGAACTAGCTTGTTGAGGATGTTGCGGCGCAAACCGAATTCACCAGCGCCGTCAAGCAGTGAGGTTGTGGTGAAGAACGTTGCCGAGAAGGCAGACGACCCATCAAGGTAAGCACGGATGCCACCGGTCAGCGCCATCAAAGGGATGAACCATGCGGCAGTAATGAGCGCCCCCAACACCAGCGCCCCGATAATTCGCACAAGCCCAACGCGATAAGTGGCGAAGATAATCACCGGCGCGAGGAAAAGTAAATCCTGCTGGCGAAAGCCACCAACCAGCGCTAGGAATACCACCGTCCACCATAACCAGCGCGTGTGTCCGGTCATAATGCGGTATAGCAACCATGCCGAGTAGGTGATGGCGAACAGGTCGAGCGCGTGCGGTAGGGCAATTTCACCGTAAAACCAGAACAATGGGCTGCTAATGAGGAACAGGCTGGCGATGATGCCTGTCACCGGATTAAACATATCTTTGCCCAGATAGAATATAGCCGCCGCTGCCAAACCACTGCTAAGAACGCTGATGAACAGCATCGTGCGCTGCGGATCGTTGAAGACCGCGTTCACAATTTGGGCGATGACGATATACACAATGTAGCCGGGGAACTGCGGTGCGCCCGCCTGCACGTTGTAATCAAGGATACCGAACGCCATGTTCACCGAATCCCAATGGTAAAGGTACTGGCTTTGGAAAGGGATACGGGTGATGATAGCCAATGCAAATAAGCCGAGTGCAATCCAACGAATGTGACGTGGATTTTTGATGTCGTATGCAGTGGTCAATCCGTTCCTCCAGTAGCTCGTTTCAGGTTTTGTGTTTGCAGTTGCAAGTGATTTTCGCGGCGTGTAAGCAAGCGCGGCACGATGATATAAACCGCGACTAGTGCCACCAACAGCGGTAGTAAGCTCAGCAAGTCGGGTAAGCCAGCGATCATGGCATAGTTACGGGCGATTTTGCCCTGTGCCAGCAGCGGTAATGAATAATTGACCAACGGGAAGTTTGTATTCATGGTGTCGATAGTGGTCGGCCAAGTATTAATTTCCGGCCATGATTGCCCTGTGATGTGCATAACTCCCACACTGAATACCGAGATGGCGATCAGCACCGTCACCAGTACCTTGCCCGATGTTTTCGGCAGCAGCTTGTTAAAGGCGAAGATGACCGGCAGAGCCATAAACGGCAGCATCGGGATCAAGTAGCGCGGGCCGATGGTGAAGCCGCCCCACCACATGACGCTGGATGAATTATAGAAGAAGAAATAGGCGACGAATAAACCAATCGCGACGATAGCGCTCCGCTTTTCCTTATGCTGCTTCCACATCAGGTAAAAGCCCCAGATCGCCAGCAGCAGGAACGGCGAGGTGATGAAAATGCCGCGCACCGGGCTAAACGTCAGGCCGTACAACCGCGCCACATTATCCAATGACGGCAGTTGCAAGCTCAGGAAGCCAGATTGGTGCTCACCTTGCCAGTTGGTCGAGTATTTGTAGCCGACCGGAATAATGGTCTCGAAGGCCATGTAGTTGAAACCGGCGAACAGCAGCCCCAGCGGTATCGCCCCCAGCACCACGCGGTACAGCGCAAGACGGTTCGGCATCTTGTACGCCGCCCAGATGAAGATGATCGCGAGGCCGGGCACAATCGGGTATTCGGTGATGACCGCGAAGCTGAACAGCACACCCACCAACCACAACCAATTGAGGTTGGCGTTTTCGTAGATCACGCGCCACAGCAAGTAAAAACCGACGAACGCCCCGAACGCCGCCAATTGATGCTGGTACAAGGCATTGCTGTAAGGAAAAGCCATTGTGCCTAACCCGTAAGCCAGCGCCAGCAGGAAGGCGTAACTGTCCTTAGTGGCAAAGCGTGTCGCCATCAAGAACACCACCACGCCCAGCAGCGCCGACGGAACCGCCGAGGCGAAGAATGTGATGAAGGCCAGCGCCATATATTCATAAACCGCTTGTGGACGAATGCCTTGCCCATCGGGGTTGAGTGTATCGCTCATACTCCCCAATCCCTTGCCGCTGTTGATGAAATTCTGTACCGGCGGCAGGGCGGCGACACCCTTGAACACCATGTAAAAGGGCAGCGCTAACAGGGACGGCCCCAATGATTTATCACTGTAGAAATGACCGGTGCAGTCCCCGCCGAGCACGTTGTTCGGGTCAGCTACAAATGGGCCGGGGTAGCACGCAAGATCGCCCGTGTTCGTGCGGTAATCGTCAATTTGGAGCGTACCTTTGTCGCCAAAGGCATACACAATATCAGCGCGTGAATTCGCCCCCCAATCCGCCCACTTGGGCAGGAAGTAACCGTAGCAGATCAGTAAAAGGAGGAATAGGGTGATCGCATAAGTTCGTCGAGAAGGCTGCACAGTCATAAGGACCTCAATCAGCAGATTAAGATTACGCTGTTAGGCTACTTCTCAGACCTTACAGGCAAATAAACAGGCTACGTATCCGCTTTGCCGAGGTAACGCGCCATCAGCAGTGCTGCCAGCGCAAACCCCACCAGCAGCACTCCCGCCCAAATGGCTGCGTTGATGTTGCGTTCGAACTCTTTATAGATCAGCAGCGGCATGGTTTGGGTGATGCCTTGCAAGCTGCCGGCGAACAAGATCGTCGCACCGAATTCGCCCAGCGCCCGCGCCCAACTGAGCGCCAACCCTGCGCCTAACGCACGGCTGGTAAGCGGCAGTGTAATCTCCCAGAACAGCGATAAACCGGCTGCACCATCGACACGCCCCGCCGCTTCGATCTCAGGGTCAACCGTTTGAAAGGCGATTTGTGCGGCGCGAATATAAAACGGCGCGGCGACAAACGTTTGCGCGATGATAACCGCCGCCGTGCTAAATGGCAGTGACCAACCGAGTGTTTCGAAGGTCGGGCCAAATAACCCCCGCCGCCCGAAGGCCACCAGCAACCCTAGCCCTGCCACGGCTGGAGGCAGCACCACCGGCAGTTCGACTAACACGCTCACCAACCGCTTGCCTCTAAAATTGCGCCGTGCCAGAAAATACGCTAAGGGTGTGCCAGCCACCACCGTCAACAGCACGGTAATGAGAGTCGTGAGCAAGCTCAGGCTGACCGCAGCCATGAGTCCGCTGCTGCCCAACGCTTCCCATGCCCGTGTTTGAATAGCGCGGATAACTAGAGCGATGATCGGCAGCGTAAGGAAGAGTAAGCTGAAGATTGCACCCAACGTCAGCAGGGTTTTGCCGGGGATGATGTCGCTGATGGTTTGTAGCAAGTTTTTGCTGGGCGGGGTAGATGACATATAGGCTGCTTTATTCGTCGTCCGCGCGGCGGTTAAGTATCGTCAGGCTGACGAGATTGCGGATATAGCGCACGCCTTGCGCGTCACCGGGAACAATCAATCGCAGCGGCCCGTATTTAGTGTCAAGCGGCTGCCCATTCTGAAGATAACCGATCAAAATAGGTTTGTTGTCGGCGGTGGGGTCAATCTCGCGCCACTTAACGATGCAGCGGAAACTATCCGCTGACCGCGCCATCACCCGCATCAGGTCTGGCTTAATGTTAAGGCTGGGCTGTGCCAGATGCACCACATCCCAGAGCAGCGCGCCGGTGTATGTTGCCGTCGCCACTCGTTCATCGTTGGCATAGCTGGCCTCAATCGTGTGTGATTGAAATTGCGTTTGCAGATCAGCAATGCTGAACGTTTGAGGGTGCGCGACTGCGCCTTCGATGGTCAACATAAGTTCCTCATTCGTGTGATGAACAAAAAGCACCGAGTAATGTACCCGGTGCTGGTTATCATAACATGTACGCTCGGCTTATTGACCGACGGTCGGCGCATCCCGCAGGCTCAGGTTAACCAATCCGCTGACATAACGTCCGCCGCGTGCATCACCCGGTACGACCAGTGTTGGCAGCTCAAGAGCTTCGCCATCGCGTTCGAACGCCACAAGGATCGGTTGGTTGCCGAAGTCAGGGTCAATTTCGCCCCACGCGATTACCGCTTGGTAGCCATCGCTGCCAGTTGCCACGATGAATGCGCTCAATTTATCGTTCTTCACATCCGTATTAAAGTTGGGTTGTGCAGACCCCAGAACATCCCACAGGCTTGCACCGGTGAAGGATGCAGTCACGGTTTCCTCACCGCTTTTGTAGGTGACATCTGCCGTATGTGGCGTGTAGTTCGCTTTCAGCGCATCCACCGACAGGCTCAACGAATTGAGGATTTGACCATCAACTGTGAAGGTGCCATCGGTCGGTACGCTGACCGTTGCAGGAAGAGCAGGGATACGCACCGAGATGAAGCCCCATTTGGTGAGAATGTCCTGTCCTTCATCGGATAGCACATAGCTAATGAACTCGCCCGCCAGTTCGGGGTTCGCGGCGTTATCGGTTGCGGCAATCGGGTAGGTCGCCAATGTGTTGATGGCATCCGGTATCTGGATAGCGATCACTTGGTCTGCGATGTCGGGGGTTACGTCCGATTTGTAAACCAAACCAGCATCTGCTTCACCCAGCGCGACCTTTGCCGACACTTGACGTACGTTGTCCTCTTCCGAAACGACATTACCCATGAAGGCCGTTTGGTAAGCCTCACCGTAAGAAGCATCCGTCACCAGCTTGGCAAGCATCGCATCGGTATAGTCACGCACCGGTACGCTCGGCGCAGCAATCACCAGCTTAACACCCTCATTGGCGAGATCACGCAGCGATTGAATATTTGCGGGGTTATCCGCCGGAACCACCAGAATGAGGCGGTTCTTGGCAAAGGTTTGCGGCTTGCCCGCAATGCGTCCTGCATCATTGGCGACGGTCATCTGTCGCGCGTTGGCGCTGGCGAAAATATCAGCCGGTGCGCCTTCGCTAAGCTGTGTGGCAAGCGTGGACGAACTGCCGAAGTTGAATACCACATCGACACCTTCATGTGCGGCTTTGAAGTTATCACCAATTTCGGTAAAAGCGTCGGTCAATGATGAGGCGGCGAATACCGTTAGGGTTTGTGCATCCTGCGCGGTTGTGATACCTGCAAGTGACAGCGCGAGTACAACGGTAAGTAAAAGAATACTCAATACACGGCGTTTCATGTTTTCCCCTTTAAAATGATGTTGGTATGCTTTCAAGCTGCGTAATCCACGCGAGGATGGTTTCAAATTGGGCGATTTCCAATTCCAGCGCTAGCGCACCAAAGCTGTTGTCGGCATTGCTTCGCTGCGCTGCTAACGCATCACGTTTTTCTAAGCAGGTAATTTTTTGGCTGCGTATCAAAACCTCAGTTGGCTGATGCAAAAGCCGCGCGATATATAAACGGCTCAAAAATTCAACCCGCACACGCCGGATACTCGGTGAAGGATTGAGTTCACCGAGCCACGCCTGCACGTAAGCTTCGCCGCTGCGCGTAATGTGGTACACCGTGCGCGGTGGTGCATCTAGTGAATAGGCTTCCTCACCCGTAATAAATCCTTGAGTTTGTAAGCGCTTCAACACAGCGTAAAGTTGGCTGGTGCTCAACTTCCACACGCGGCCTAAAGCCTGCTCATCTGCGAAGGCTTCGAGCAGTTGATAGCCATGCTGTGCTTTTTGCATCAGCAGGCCAAGGATGGTCTCGTCTGGCGTCGGTTGGCTCATAGGGGCTATTCTAGCATGGAATAGGATGAAAGACAATTACTGTGGCAGCCTGCTTGTGGACGTAATACAATTACAATCTGGATTAAACGCGGCACACAGGATGAATAAGATTGACGAAGACAATATTGGTAGTAGATGATGATTATTTGAGCCGCGAGTTGTTGCAGGCGCACCTCGAAAATGCCCTGTATCGTATTTTGCTTGCCAACAGCGGTGAACGCGCCTTAACGATTGCTGCTGCTGACCAGCCCGACCTCATTTTGATGGATGTCAACATGCCCGGTTTAACTGGCTATAGCACCTGTATGCAGCTCAAACAGCTACCCCGAACGGCACATATCCCCATCCTATTAATGACGGCGATGGACGATGCCGAAAATATCCGTCAGGCTATGCAGGCCGGTGCCGACGGTTTTATCTCGAAGCCCCTGGATGTACGCGGGATGTTGAACAAGATTGTCTCACTCACCGGGTCTTAATTTGTTGCGCTGAAGTACCCGCCGATTGCCCACCGAAACCCCTGATTTGTTGACAGCGCAGTCGTGTTGCTGGTAAAAACGCCGTAAATGAAGATAGGGTGGCACTATGACATTGGGTAGAAGGCCAACCAATCCGCGCCGACGTGATGGCTTACCAGCATGGCTTATTTTTCTGGTGGGCATTGCGCTGGTATTCGGCGCCTATTATGTGTGGTTGGGCGTCCAAAGCTTTTTGCGAAGCGGCGGGCGCGGCATTATCGAGTCTACTCGTAGTGCTGAATTGGTATCAACGGCGACAGCCGCCTTCATCGAAACCGGCATTCCAACCGTCCGCCCGACGAATACACCGTTCCCCCCCTGCGAACCTTTCACCGTCATTGTGCCCAACGCCCGTGTCCGCGGGGCGGCGGGTGAATCCGGTGCGGTATTAACCTCGTTTTTTCAGGGAGATCCGGTTTGTGTGGTAGGCCGTGCAGCACCAGATAGTGAGTGGTTTATTATCGACTGGAAGCCGGAAACGCGCCGTGTCGATATTGCCTATATGCACGAAAGTGTGATTGCGTCGGATAACCCCACACCAACGCCGACTAATACCCAACGGCCTCCGCCTAGCGTGACGCCGATGCCAACCTTAACACCGTCAATCACACCGACGACTGGCCCAACAGAAACGCGCGATCCATCGATTACGCTCACACCAACGCCGACCGTCACACCCAGCATCACGCCCGCACGTCAAAGCGCCTGATGCTTTTGATAAGCAGCATAAAAGCATCAGCGCATGTTGAAAATTCGAATTGAAATGATGTTATGCTGTCCGTGCGTTTGCTAAATCTTTGGCTGGTTTCCCGCCTACCGTCGGCTGTAACCGAACTTTACCGCGCGGTTGTACCATGTCCGCGCGTGCATCTGGGTCATCACACCCGCCAGCACGCGCAGCGTCGCACCGATGCACAACACGGTCACAATCGGCAGGTCACCCGTCGTCAGCAGCTTACCAATGATCGGGCCAATGAACAGTGCCATAAATACCACTTGATGATAAGCGGTGGTGTAAGGTTCTTTGTGCTCATGCGGCGTCATCTCACTA
>JAPUDW010000304.1 GCA_027492915.1 Bacteroidota bacterium
GGTTTGGTTGGTCTGGTAAAGCTCCCAGCGGACACACTTGCGTTCACAGGCAAGGATCGGCTGCCATGAAACTGTTTGGCCGATATAAATAGGGTCGACTTCTGGTGTACTCTCATCTAGCCGCCCGCTAATTTCTATGGATGCGCGGGCTTCGACTAAGCCGGTTTCGTTACTTACAACCGTGACAACTACTACTAAGGGGCCGGGTAAATCACTGTCGGTTAAAGTGTAATTTCCTTCGATGACAGCCTTTGCCCCAACGCCTAGATTGCCACCATAAATGGCCGCGTTCGTGATGTCTAACGATTCGGAACTTAGTAGAACGTTGGTGAGACCACGTGAGCCAGTATTAGTTATGGTAATGGTAAAGCTGATGGTCTCACCAATTTTGGCGGTCGGGCTGCTGGCTGCAAGCTGTAGCCGGATGTTTGCACCGCTGGAATTGGAGGTCGAATTGGTAGTAGGTAGTGTGGTAGGCAAATGGACGGGTGTCTGGGTGACGTTAGCTGCCTGAGTAGCGGCAGCATTGGTGGCGTTGATAGCGGCTTGGGTGTTAGTAGTGTTAACGGCGGCCTGTGTGTTAGTGGCATTGATGGCAGCTTGGGTGCCAGCAGCGTTAACGGCGGCCTGCGTATTTGCCGCATTAACAACGGCTTGGGTGTTAGCGGCATTGATAGCGGCTTGGGTGCCAGCGGCGTTAATGGCAGCTTGGGTGGCGGCGGCGTTGGCTGCATCAATCGCGGCTTGGGTGGCAGCCGCATTGGCTGCATCGATAGCGGCTTGGGTGCCAGCGGCGTTAATGGCAGCTTGGGTGGCGGCGGCGTTGGCTGCATCAATCGCGGCTTGGGTGGCAGCCGCATTGGCTGCGTCAATCGCGGCTTGGGTGGCGGCAGCGTTGGCTGCGTCAATCGCGGCTTGGGTGGCGGCGGCGTTTGCTGCGTCAATCGCGGCTTGGGTGGCAGCCGCACAGGCTTCGTCACAAGGGTCTTGGGCGACAACATCAATATGAAATGAGAACAGAATTACGGAACTTAACAGCATCATTAAAAAGAGGGCTGGGAAGAAAAAATTCTTACGCATAAATGATCTCTTATGGTTATATTCCAGCTTGAAGTTTATAGGAGGTAGACTTACGCACGCCTAAAAATGTGAAAATCGTAAACTTAGAAATGAGGAATTAAGTACATGAAGTTATTATCAATATGCCTTGTAGAGCAATTGAAAACAAAGAGGTCGGGTGATTAACCTCGACCTCTTTGTTTCTCAAAATTGACTTGTCATCAAGCCAAATTATTCTGGGAGCAGATCGCCGGTAACAGGGTCGACACCTGTTTCAATCCAGCCATGCTTAAGGCCAATCAGAATATCGTTCATGTATTCAGTCACTTCTTCAGGGACATCCGAGTCGTGGGCAGGAGCAAAGCCAATACCACCGTTTTCGGCGGAGAAAATGGCGATACCACCACCATTGAAGTCTGCACCACCATCAACCAAGGTTTGCACCGAGAGGTAAACGGCTTGGTCAACACGCTTGACAGCGCTGGTGATAACCTTGTCTGCACCGGGGGATGTGCCACCACCAAATGTAGTGTTGTATTCGTCCTGATCGACGCCAATGACGTAGACACCAGCGGCTGCTGCGGTTAAGATACCACCGCTGCCGGTCAGACCACCCGCGCCGAGGATGACATCTGCGCCTTCACCGATGAACTGGTTGGCGTTTGCACCACCCACATCGGGCTTGATGAAGCTGTCATTGTAGGTGCCGAGGATGGTGATGTCGGGGTTAATGAACTTGGCACCATTTTCGAAACCGTTACGGAATTTACGCACGGGGGGGATGTCGATGCCATACACACCGGCGATGATGCCACTTTCGCTCATCTGGGCAGCCAGTGCACCGGCGAGGAAACCACCCTGATCTTCACGGAACTGGAGACCGACCCAGTTGGTGGGGGCTGCGTTGCCGTCTGCATCCGGGCCAACGAATTGGTCGACGCCGATGAAGTAAACATCGGGGTGGGCAATCGCGGCTGCACGGGTCGCATCTGCAATTAAGAATCCGACGGTGATGATGGCCTTGTAGCCTTCGCTCACGCAGGTGTCGATGTTCTTGGCATAATCGGTTTCAGCGACGGTTTCAATATAATCATAGTTCAAGCCAAATTCTTCGGAAGCACGTACCGCACCGTCATGCGCGAATTGGTTAAACGTGCCGTCATTGACCTTGCCCTTATCGGTCACAAGGCACAGATTTTCGATCAAGCTGTCCTGAGCCGAAACAGTCAGTGCCGGAACAACGCTGAATGCGGCACTAGCCAGCAACAGCAAGGATACAATAGTGCGCTTGCTCTTCATATAAAATCCTCCACAAATTCTTTCAAAGGAAATGATGAGGGCGAGAATTCCCCCAAAGCATTTGCCATATTACCCTATTTTTGAGAATGACGAAACCTTGTTGATTGGCGAATTTGTCCATATTCTCTTTGTGAGAAGTTGACAGATTCAGGTAAGTGCTTGTGCTTCGACAGTATAGAGCGTGATCGGGTGCGGCTCGGTATCGGTGGTGCTGCCATACACGCTGAAGCTGGATTCATAGGCGTAAACTGATAGGCGATGCTGAACACTATTTTGATCCTCAAATGTAACCTGCCAGCGATTTTTCCCATCATCTATCTGCTCGATAAATTGAAAGGCACCGAGTGATTGCTCGCCGGTTTGCTCACGCAGGTAGGATTCTACGGCCTGAGCAGGGCTATCATAGGTGACACTGCCGCGATAATACTGCGTCAAAATCCGGTTTTGGTGATACGCCTCCATCAATTCTGCTGCCTCGCTCACCGGAACACGTCCATAGCAGAGGCCATGTGGCAGACATATGAGGGTAGCCGCTAAACGATGCCCACCAAAGTGCGTCGTTTGCCACACATGCGGGTAGTCGATCATGCCCATCGCGCGGTAAAGGGGAACGCCCTGCTTGGCGCAGCAAATGTCACGCTTGCCATTGGTACATACCAAAAACAGTCGCTCATCGGAGCGATTATGCTCAAAGCTGCCATCAGCGAGTGCTGCGAAGTCGAGATCCAGCAAATCTTCAAAGCTGTTCAGTTGGAAATGATAGAGCAGCGGGTTGGCCGGGTGGGCATGGGCGACATAAAAGTTGTAGTTTTCCTGCTTATCACCTTTGCCTTTGATGAACTGCACACGAGCGTTAGGCAGCGTTTTAGACAAGTTTAGCAGCAGATTTTTAACGGCTTCGGGCAAATTGCTGGCGGGTAGCGCTTTGGCTTCCCAGTCGTAATTGTATTCGACCAACAGCCATAGACCTGTATAGGGCGCGGAGGCAGCCAGTGGTTCGCCAGCTTCCTTGGAGTATGTGGCGATGTCGAGGTTAGGCATAAGGGTATGCTCGTTCCTTGGTTATTTTTTAACATACAGCATTTTTAACACAAAGGCGCAAAGAGGCAAGGGCGTGATGTTTAGGGGTAAAGGCGGTGGATAAGATATGCAGTCGCGAAGGATACACCGCAGTCACAGGCGAGGTCAAACAGGGAGGCGGAGCGGTCAGGCACAAAACCTTGTAGGAGTTCGGTGATAAGGCCGAGTAAGCAGGCGAAAATGACGGCAGTGATGAGCGCACGGCGAGAGGTGGTTATGGTTGCTAAAGCTGACCAGTTCACGATAACGAGTAGGCTGAAGCCGACAAGATGTCCTAAGGTGAGCAGAATTTCCCACGCGAGGTTAAATTCACGCGGGGCGGCAGGGCCAAGCAGCGGGTTGGCGCTGGACTGCACTAGCACGAGGGTAAGAACAGCGGTGTAGGCAATTGCGAGGGCGACACGAAGCCATTTCATAGTATTGGTGGGCGAGGCGATGAAAGGGTCAATGTGAAATTTGAGTTTGAGCATCATGGAGGCGATTGTAGCATATGTGAGCAGTCTTTAACCGATGTAAGTCTGACGATTAGTGGGTGATGGTTCGGTGACAAACGTCATAAACCCTACCTACTGACTAAACAGATCTACCCTAAAAACGATTTTACAGATAGATTTGAATCAACTCTTAAAATCTGAAATGAAAGTGAACCCTTATGCTTTTACCCGCTTTACGTGAAGAAGTTTGCCGCCTGCACGCGGAACTGCCGAAGAATAATCTGGTGGCATGGACGAGCGGCAACCTGAGCGCCCGTGACCCTGAAACGAACCTTGTGGTGATTAAGCCGAGTGGTATCAAATTCCCTGACCTGACCCCAGAAAATATGGTGGTGGTGGACATTGACGGGAAGATTGTGGAGGGCGATTACAAAGCCTCGTCCGATACAGCATCGCACTGCTACATTTACCGGAATCGGCCTGACGTGTTCGGAGTAGTGCATACTCATTCGCGGTATGCAACGGCGTTCGCAGTACTGGGGCGCGGCATCCCCTGCTTGACGACAGCGATGGGCGACGAGTTTGGTGGGCCGATTCCCTGCGGCGGTTTTGCGCTGATCGGCGGGGAGGAAATCGGGGCGTTGGTGGTTGAAACACTCAAAGACTCTAGGAGTCCCTCGTGCCTTCTGCAAAGCCACGGTGTATTTGCCATCGGTAAGGATGCCGAACACGCGATTAAGGCAGCCGTGATGACCGAGGACAATGCGGCGATTGTGTGGTTGGCAAGCCAGTTGGGGACACCGCTAACGATTTCGGATGAGGACATTGCCAAGCTGCACCACCGCTATACCAACGTTTACGGGCAATAAGTCGGTAGTTGGTCGTCCATAGTCTGTAGAAAATACTAGCATGATAAAGGCGCAAACACTGCGCCTTTATTGTTTGATGCGGAAGGCGATGTCCTCGGAAAGATTGTTGATCGTGAGCGGCAATATCCCATCGCTGGCGGTCGTGATGGATTCCTGTGTTGTTACTTCGCCGGTGCTGGTATCAACCCACTCGATTTGATAGGTTGTGTTGGGCGAGAGGGCGATGGCGATTGTTCCGCTTTGCGAGGAATGAACACCATCAAGGGCATTACGCCATGTAAAATCGGTATTTTGCAGCCAGCCAAAGGCTTTGCCAGCGATGATGTTTTTTTGCCCCACAATACGCAGTTTGGGGTTGGAAACCACAGCGTCTAAATCCTCGTAGCCACCCTCGTTTACATCCAATTGGTTAACAAAACCGGCAAACGCCCCT
The DNA here is from genome assembly GCA_027492915.1 of Bacteroidota bacterium. Classification (GTDB taxonomy): domain Bacteria; phylum Chloroflexota; class Anaerolineae; order Aggregatilineales; family Phototrophicaceae; genus CFX2. The sequence continues at coordinate 5,175 of JAPUDW010000304.1, forward strand.
GCAATTCCCAAACGTGGTATGACATTGAGATGCTCGGAATACCAATAGCCGGGTTCGAACAGCGCACCGCTATCCAGCGATGGCCAGAGCAGATGGCGGTACCAGATGCCGGGGTTGGGCTGTTTAAGTTCGTCGTACCAGCCGACATGATTGATGCCAGTTTCAGCACGCATCGCGGGTTTGCCGATGGGATTATCAGCAACCAACTTACTCCATTCGAAGTGGAAAGCGGCCATATCTGAGCTGATGGGTTCATCGCGGGTGTATTCGTGCAGATCGGCATAATCGATGTCGGGGAACAGGCTGTTATTGCCCCAAAATTCAGGCCGCCAGCAGCACCAGAATGAGGTGGTGGCGAGATGAGGGTGGGCATCGTTTTCGTGCATGTATCGGGCGAAGGCCTGGGCAGTTTCCCAATGGGGTGCGGTTCCGTTACCTGTGGTATCGGGTGGGCCTTCGTTGTTGAGTTCCCATGAATGAACGGCGGTTGAGTAACCCCAACGGGCGATGATGTAGCGATACCATTGGCGCAGCAGCCAGCGGGCTTTGGTATTTTCCGGCTGATAGTAGCCGTCGCCTTCATCGGCGAATGAACCATCGGCTTTGAGGTGGGCTTGTATCCAGTCGTTTTTGTCGTGGACAACTAACTTGAGATAAACCCCGTTTTTCTCGGCTTGCTCGACAAGCCAGTCGATGTTAGCCGCGCCGCGCGGGTCAACATAGGTGTGCATATCGGCTTTGGGATTGCGAATAACACTTCCGCCCAAGCTGCCATCGGCTAAGATCTCACGAATTTGGAATTCGTCAATATAGGCGCTGCCGCCCGTGACATTATCGAGATAGAGCGAAATGTCGTTTTCAGGTTTGGAGCCGGTTTTAAAGGTGGCTTCGACCGTAAACCAGTCCTTGTTTTCGGTGATGTGGGGGAACAGTGTCGGTATGTCTCTCAGGGTGTTTTCTACCGTGTTGATTGGCGCGTTACTACTGAGCCATGCATGGGTGCGAGCCGTTACCCCCCATGCATATGATGGGTTACGCGGGCCGGTGAGACCGACCGTTTTTAAGCGAAGGCTGATGTGATAGGTGGTGTTCGGCTTGAACTGCGGCCCTTTGTCGTCATTGAGCCAATTGGTGATCCAGTAGCGGAAGGCTTTGGGATAGGTGAGGTCGTAGGAAAGTTCACTGTTGGGCGCATGTTCGCGGAAGTTTAAGCGCGTCATGACGCCTTCGTTGCCGTGTTCTTCAGCGGACGAGATCCAACGTGCCCAGTTGGTGGAATAAGCGGCGATGCCACCCAGCCACGGACGGTCAAAGTTGAGGCCACTCTCTTTATACTGGTCGTAGTCGCCGTAGCCACTGGCGGGGCCGACCGGCCAGAATAGGCTGCCATCGGAAAACTCGAAGTAGCGCGAGTCGGCTTTGCTAACGCGAATAAATCCGGCTTGATCGGGCGGCTGTGCATCAAAGCTGCCGATGCCGGTCGTGGATGTACCGGATGAGCTGGTTATAGCGATGCTGACCTGATGCACCCCTGTTTCCTGTGGACTGAAGCGCAACATCCACGCGGCGGTAGGTAGTTCGATGTAATGGAAGGTTTCGCCCTGCCGGGTACGCTCGACATCGACATTGTAGAAGGCAGGCTGGTGGACAGTTTGACCGGATGGTGTTGTGATAATGGCTTCGACGGTGATGCCGGTAGCAGGGATGACACCGGCAGGCGGATTCTCGTCATAGGTGAACAGCGGGTGCTGGACGGTTTGTGGGATGGTGAAGCGGACTTCGTACTTCTCATAAACAAGCGGTTCGGCGGTGTTGATGGCTAACACGGTGATGGATTGGGCGGCAGCGGGAGGAATAAGTATGAGTAGGAGCAGTAACAGGGCGAGGCAGCGGAGGGCAGCGGGCGCAATTTTCTGCGCCCTTATGCTTGTCGGCTGTTGGATAAAACGCTTGGGCACAGCTTATTCGGCTTCGCCAACCGGTTCTTTGGTGGTGGTGACGCTCATCCATTCGGGACGGTCAGGACGGAGGTGGCCGAAGATCGGTTTTTCGTAGCGCAGCATGTCGACAAAAGGCATGATGTCGCGGATGTTGAGGAACATGAGACCCTTCTTTTCGTTTTCCTCGACATATGGGTCAGGGTAGGCACTGTCTTCGGCGAGGAAAAAAACGTCCATCGAATAGTCACCGCCGGTGCAGCGGACGATGGCGCGAACCTTGCCGGTTACGCCGTTAAAATTTTGGATTTCGAGCTGCCGCCAGATAATCATGTATTCTTTGATTTCAAAATGCTTCGGTTCCATTTTTACTCCTATGCCAGAATCTCGTTCCTTTAGAATATTTATAAGTCTACAGGTGTCGGGCATCACTCGCCAGTGGATGGGGCGATTAGCGGCTAGCAACTCGCTTTTAGCTCTATTCAAGTCGTCAGCTAACAGTCGCCAGTCTCCAGCTTAAAGTAAAAGACGAAGTGCGATTCTATGGGAGGGTTCGCACAAAGCCAGTGAAGATTACAACATGGGTTTGGTTTCGGGGCGGATGATGCGCCAGATTTGGTCAAGCATTTGTAGGGTAAGCAGGTTGCGCACGGTGTAGCCATAGGCGAGGTTTTCGGGTGCGAAGTCGGCGGCAAGTTCTTCATCACCGGGCGGCCATGAGGGATGTACGTTGTCGTAGGCGAGGCCGCTGTTGGGTAATAGGGAGAAAGCAGCATTCACGTCGATCAACGGTAGGTCATTCTGGGTGGCGAGGTCGTGAATGATGGTGTTGAAGGCGGTGACACGATCAGGAACACGGGGCTGTGGCGGGATGGTGGTGAGGACAGGTATCACACCTAATTCCATCGACTGCTTAATGATTTCGCCCATGTCGTGACTGAATTCGTCCTGTGTACGGTAGCCTACATCGTTGGTGCCGAACATGATGAAGGCGATTGAGGGCTGGATGATGCGGTATTCACAGACGAGGGGTGATTCACCTGCGTTGCATTGATAAGGGTCAGCCGAACGCGGCGAGAGGACATTATAGGCTGCCCAACCAATAACCGAAGCAACCGATGGATTGTTAAAAGAGGTGACTTCGCGGACGGACGATTGGACGTAAGCGTCGATGACAGGTTGTAAGTAGGTGTGGTCACGGAGTTGGTAGTGGCCGGCGCCAAAGGGGTAGAGAAAACGTTCGCCAACGGTGATGCTATCGCCGATTTTGGCAAAGACGTAGAGATTATTTTCGCGTACTTTGCCGATCATGGCGATGGTTTTGATTTTGGAGATGACGGTATCACTGAGGGGCGGCAAGGTATTTTCGGGTTGGGCGAGCGAGGGGCGCGGGAAGCCAACGAGCAGCAGGGTTAGCAGGCATAGGATTGTTAGCAACCCTCTAGTTGTCGGAAATGTCGTTAGTGTCATAAGCCCTTAGCAGATAAAGATCGAATCTTTGTGATTGTGTCGCGATTATTACAAATATTGCAAATTCAAAGTCTTTAGTCAACAGCTATCAGTCGCCAGTCCCCAGCTTAAAGGCAAAAAACAAGAAATTTAGCTATTAGCAGTTGGCGGTTGGCTTTTAGCTTCAATTCTGTCGTCAGCTATCAGTCGCCAGTCGTCAGCCCATACAAAAAACAGGTTTGTGTCGGCGAAGTCGGCGGCGGCGGCGGCGGCGAAGATAAGTCATTTGATTCACTTCATCGTTCGGAAACTTTACAAAATGCACTCGCTAGAATGGCTGAAAGGGCGACTGCGAGAGAGCGAAGTGCCGAAGATTCGCTAGATTCTTCAAATTCGTCAGATTCGGAATCAACTATTAGCGGTTAGCGATTGGTTTTTAGCTTCA
>JAPUDW010000305.1 GCA_027492915.1 Bacteroidota bacterium
TTTTGGAAATCTTCCTCATTTGCGGACAACCCTTATAGTCCCCTTGTGGGGCAGCAGCGACCCTATCACCAGATTTGCTGCAAATCTGGTGCTTTTATCTGGAAACTTGAGACTTGCCACTTGAAACTTAAAACTACTTGTTGGCAATCTTGGCGGAGCACACTCAAACATGAATTTTCGCCAACTTTGCCAATACTTAGCCGAGAAAAATACTTGATGGCACAAAATTGCCAATTGAAATTGCTGCCATTGCTGCCATATTTGCCAACTGACTTTACTCTCTTCCCTATTACTATGGGCTATCGGCGGAATGAGCCTGCGAGGGTAGCCGATGTGGTTTGGGGATGGGGTTTCTAACACTGATATGCGAAGCTATCCTGTGGACGACTTTGAGTGCGTAGCCTCCCGTGGGACGACATTTCCGACATAAAACGGTTTTTGCAGTTGTGGTTTTCGCAGCTTTTGCAGTTGCTCCCTCAAATGTTGCAAATTCTCAACTGCAATAACTGCGATGAAGGAGTCCTTTAAGGCTTGTCCGGTACTCGTTTTGTCAGAAATTACGGGAGAAATGGGCTTGAAACGGGTAACCAGCCTGCATTTTAGAGGCGAACATCCGCCTTTGAAGTCGCTTTAGCAGACTTGTCTGGTGATCAGCATGACGGCTGCTTAGGGGGTCGGTGTACCCACCGACTGAAGTCAGCGAAGCTGACCCCGCGCTAAGCCTCATGTGGCGCAAACGCAAACATTTTAAGTACCGGACAACGTTCTTTAGGGCAACATTTTCAACTTTTATGGCGGAAAATAGGCTTATGTCGGAATCGCCATCGCCGCCACCGCCGCCACAAAACACTTTTGCTTTAACTGAAAATTGGCAACTGTTAATTGAAAACTTGATTGGAGCTAATCGCTAACCGCCATCACCACCGCATCGAGAATTTGGAGCGCCGTCAAATTGCGGATCACATAGCCCGAATATAAGTTAGATGCGCGGAAGTCTGCCGAGCCTTTGTAACCATTAGGTGCGATGGAGGGGTGTACCCCATCCGGTGCGAGGCCATGTTCCGGTAAACCCTGCATCGCCGCGCCGTACTCCCACAATGGGATGCTGTAGCGCCGTGCGACCTTCACCACGCCTTCGTTGAAGGCTGCCGTTTGTTCCTCGTAACCCACCCGCACCGGAATAGTGCTGATGATCGGGATGACCCCTTGCTCAATCGACGCTTTAACGATGCGTCCCATATTGTAGGCGTAAGTTTCAAGTGAAAGGTGCGCTACATCATTCGTCCCGAACATAATCAACGCGAACGCTGGTTTCACTAGTCGGTACTCGCAGTCCAGCGCCGATTCTTCCGGTTCGCAGTAGTCAGGGTCAGTGAATTTCGACTTCAGTACCGCGTCAGTCGTCCAACCAACACCCGCTGCCATCGACACATTCGCGAATGAATTGGCTTCCCGTGCTGGCGTTTCGGAAAATCGCTCGATAATGCCTTCGAGGTATTGGTAATCACCGAGGTTGTAAGCGGTATCGCTAAATGGAGTCAGCATATGTGGTGCGACCGTGATGCTGTCGCCCACCTTCGAAAACACGTCGGCGCGGTTGCCAAGCGCCTGTCCGTGTTCGAAGATTGCTCGAACATTCTCGGCTACGTTCTCCGCCAGTTGAAGTGGGTGAGTCAGGGCAGTAAGGTCGGTGGTTACGCTCACGTCAGCTAAATCCACATTCACACTAACGAAAGGAGCCGATACCCAGCCAACCATGCCATCCGGTGTGCGGATATGCAGCCAGTTTGCATCCACTGTGCGCCCGATCAGTGTTAATTCTGTGCCGGGTTCAATGCCATCCAACGTTTCGCTGTCGAATGACGGGGCATCCCGCAGTCGCAAACGCGTATCCATCGGTATGACGGTCGCATCCGGCGTCGGCGCGCTGTCCTGTGCCCCAATAGGCGTAATCGTTAGGCAGAATACAAGGCTGAGTAGGAGGAGTAGGGTGTGTTTCATACGGCTGATTATAAGGGTGTGGTCTCGCCCTTCACCCAACGCCCACCTGACGCGTCGCCACCTAATAAGTTTTGCTCCCTGTTTCCTGTAATTATGGAGTTTAGTCTCTGACACTTTTTACGGTGAGAATATTCCCCCCCTCCAAGCTGTACTCAGCAAATTGGAGAGGGCTATGAGCGACCTTAGCGAATGGGGGGTGAGGTTGAGATAAAACTCCCTAAACTATCAGAGAGTGAATACTATGGGGTGATAGGGGTTTACCCTTTATCAGGAACAGCGAAGAACATGCGCCCTGTATCTTTGTTGATAAACTTGGTCACGCTGACGGTGATGGTGCGATCCATAAACGGCTTACCGCCTTCAACCACCACCATCGTCCCATCTTCAAGGTAGCCAACCCCTTGGTCAGGTTCGCGCCCCTCTTGGATGATGCGGATCGGGAGGCTATCACCCGGTAGGTAAATTGACCGTACCGCGTTTGACAAGGAGTTGACGTTGAGTACCACCACACCCTGCGTCTCGGCAATCCGGTTCAAGGGGTAATCGTTAGTGATGATCGGTGAATTCATCTTGAGTGCCAGTGCAACCAGCTTGTCATCTACTTCAACAATACTCGGAATATCGTCCTCTAATATTTTGAAGGGCATCACCGCATCGCGTTGGAGTTCGTTGAGCTTGGTCAAACCATGTCGGCCACGGTTACGCCGTAGCGTGTCGGATGAGTCCGCGACTTGGTGCAGTTCGGTAATCACAAAACGCGGCACCCCCAACGTTCCACCGAGGAAGCCCGTCTTGGCGATGTCAACAATTCGCCCGTCGATCAGCACGCTGGTATCGAGCAGGATAATGCGCTCTCCTCCTGCGAAAAGGTTCCGGCTGCGTTTGTTACCCGGTTCACCCAGCAGGTTCAGGATTTCGCGTGAACGGGTGCGGAAGATCACCAGTCCCAAATACCCCGCGACGACCGATACAACCGCCGGTAGCAATTTGCCCCACGGATTATCAAGCTGCGCCAACGGGTACGCCAGTAGAAGCGCCAGCACCAACCCGATGCTCATGCCGGTCAGTGAGGTTAGAAGCATATCAACCGGTAATTCGGTGATAGCTTGGCGAATGTGGCGTAAGGGGCGAATGGTGAGCCACGGCGTCAGAATAAGGCCAACCAGCACACCAACGAGTGCGAAAATAGCGGCGGTGATGTCCGGCGGCAGCCCGAATGCCCCTGCGGACTCGACGCCCATACGTGCGCCCAGCAACGCAAAAACGACCGTACCGATCATGCGGGAAATAAAATCAATTGTCATGAGATTCTCCCGGAGTTACAACGCTGCGTGATCCGCGAATAAACATGGGCGGACACCGGGCCAATGGGGAATGACGTGGCACAGGCCGGGGCGCAGGTAATTAACCCCTTTGCAAAATAATGAACGACAGCGAAACAGCGGGTGCTGTTCCAAGTTTCTGGCCGCGCACGATAAATGAGTTTGGCGCGGAGCAGAACACAATCAACCCTTTAAGCCACACAATTTACTGTAACATTACTGAGAAGGAAAAGTCAACGCATGTACTAGAAATAACAAATAATCTCAAGTGATACTAAACTTCGTATCTCATCAAACTCAGTTTGGTTGAACTATGAATCGTTCACCCGCCCATCGACTCCCCAAACTTCACGCTAATATTTATCTTTGAGTCCGATAATCGACGTGGCGATCTTAGACAGCTAAATACACTTCCATAACAACGCTCTATTCCCCATCTCTGGCATTTTACCAACGCGCGGCCTATAATGCCCCGTCGCGTTCACTACGCCAAAAATGCATTAAACAAGATTCACGAATTATTGAGACTCTTCTCATCTCTCGGCGTTAGGCTGGAACGTTGGCTGTTGAACCCTAATCACATTTGTTGTTTGGGAAAGAAGTATAGGTCATGATCGAAGTTCACGAGTTAGTCAAGAAGTACGGTCAGGCGACCGCGGTGAAGGGCATTTCCTTTACCGCCAAACCCGGCCAGGTGACGGGCTTCCTTGGGCCGAACGGCGCGGGGAAAACCACCACTATGCGGATGCTGACGGGCTTCCTCCCGCCCACATCCGGTCAAGCAAAGGTTGCGGGTTACGACGTGTTCGAACAGAGCATGGAAGTCCGCAAGCGAGTCGGTTATCTGCCGGAAAGCGTGCCGCTTTACCGCGACATGACGGCGCTGGCGTATCTGATGTATATGGGCGAGATACGCGGTGTCCGCAATCGGCGCGATAAAGGCATGGAAGTTCTGGAACGTGTGGGGCTGAAAGACCGTGCCAACAGCCGCATCCGTACCCTTTCTAAAGGTATGCGACAGCGCGTGGGTTTGGCGCAAGCGCTCCTGCATGACCCTGAAGTGCTAATCCTCGACGAGCCGACCATTGGCCTCGACCCGTTTCAGGTGTTGGAACTGCGTGAGGTCATCCGCGATCTGGGAAAGAGCCACACAGTTCTATTCAGCACGCACATCCTTTCAGAAGCCGAGCAGGTGTGCGACAACATTATCATCGTCAATCATGGTCAAATCACTGCGGAAGGTTCACCAAGCGAACTTCGTGCCAATCTCGAACGCGGCGGACGTGTGCTCTTGCGCTTGAACGTCCCCCCGCAGGATGCGCTTGCTCTCGTGCAAACGCTGCCGGAAGTCGCCACGGCGCACGTTAGCAATACCAATGACGGCATCATCGCCGAGCCGGTTAACCCCAACACCGATCCGCGTCCGGCAATTGCCCGCGCAGTCATTGCTAAAGGTTGGGATTTGATCGAACTGCGCCCCTTAGCCGTTAACTTAGAAGAAATCTTCCTCGAAGTCACCCGCCGGCAGGATGAAGTGGCAGAAGAAGCCGCCGCAGCGGTGGATGACGCGCTGGAAAGTGAGGTTGTATCGTGAGGCAGATATTCGCAGTCTTTAAGCGCGAACTTGGTTTATATTTCCGGTCGCCGGTGGCTTACGCCATCGCCTTCGGCCTGATGCTGTTCTTTGGCATCCTGTTCAGCAATAGTTTGAGTGCCGCCGCGCAGCAGCAGGGTACGGCTGACCAGATCAACTTTGTCCCCAGCACGCTCACCTTTCTGATGTTCCTTGTCGCCCCACTGTTGACGATGCGCCTGATTTCGGAAGAAACCCGCGAAGGTACGCTCGAAGTGCTGATGACCATGCCGATCCGTGAATCGCAGTTCATTATCGGCAAGTTCCTCGCTGTGTGGGCGTATTACACCGTCATTCTAGCGCTGACGTTGGTCTATTATTATGTACTCACCATTGTCGGTGTCCCGGACACTGGACGGGCATTCGGCATGTATTTGGGCGCATGGCTGTACGGCGGCGCGACCTTAGCCATCACCATGATCTGGTCGGCAGTCACCGAAGATCAGGTTGTGGCAGCGTTCCTTGGTGCGGCGACTGTCTTGGTGCTGTACTTAGCGGAAGTTGCGGCGGGTGCGGTCAGCAGCTTGCCGAACGTTAATCCCGGCTTGGGTTCGTTCATTCGTGAGTTGGGCTTCCAAGCGCACTATGAAACAACCATGCTCAATGGGGTTATCCGCGCCGAGGACATCCTCTACTTTGTATTTATGATCGTCGCCGCGCTGTTCATTACAACGCGGATTGTTGAAGTAAGGCGGTGGAGATCATGACGACTCCCAATCAAAATCTGAACGAACAAGAACCGTTTATCCCGCCGTTCTATATGTTGATTTTGGCGGCACTGGGATTGGTCATCGCGGTCGTTGTCGCGCTGACTCAGGCGACTTTTAGCGTCGTCGGTTGGGGTGGCTTAGGACTAGCAGTATTGTCACTGGTTGTGTGGGCATTTATGGCACCGGATCAGGTGAAGTCGATTGTTACTGGACGCACGGCGCGTTACGGTGGCACGACTATTTTGGTTACCATTCTGTTTCTGGCAGCGCTGATCGCTATTTACAGCGTGGTAAAAAGCCGCAGCATTCGTGCTGACCTGACGCAGACGGAAACATTCTCGCTCACGGAAACCGCTCGTGAAGCCATTGCCAGCTTGGCTATCGAGCCGAATGTGCCGAACATCAAGATTTTGGCGTTCTATGAAACGGCAGATGGCAGCCAGCGTGACCAAGCTTCAATCCTGCTGGATGACTACGTTAAGACCAGTAACGGCAAAATCTCATACGAGTTTATTGATCCGGTGCGTGTTCCCGGTGTGGTACAGCAGTACAAGCTGCAAAGTGGCACGGGCACCAGCATCAGCCGCATCGCCGTTGTGCCGCTGGATGCCAGTGGTCAGCCGGTAGCGGACAAGGTTCAAACCGTTCAATTCCTTGGGCAGGAAGATGTGACCAACGCGATTATGCGCGTGGCGGCTTCTGGCGATTTTCGTGCTTACTTCCTGAATGTCGGCGACACGCTCAAGCTGAGTGACACCGGCGGTACAGGTATGTCGGACATTGAAAGTGTCTTGAAGGATACTTTTAACTGGAAAACCCAAGAAGTTAGCATGATCGACCTGACCGCGCCGCAAAGCAGCATCCAACTGAACGATCCTGCTGCGGATGGTGAGGTATTGGTGATCGCAGGTGGTACGACTGCGCTGCCGGATGAACAGGCTAAGTTCATTACCGACTATCTCGATGCGGGTGGTAAGCTCGTCATTTATGCCGCACCATTGAATGTGGATGGCTCGCCGTCGCTGGCAACGGCTGATAACATCAGCACCTACCTCTACAACAACTTCGGCCTCCGTTTCGCCAATGATGTGGTGCTTGATCAGCAGCAGGCCGTGAGCGGTATCCCGTTCTTTGTCGCCGCCAGCAACCTTGATACGCTGCAATACATCACTAGGGATGTTGCAGCCAGCAGTGGTGCGTTCGCGATCTTCAATACCTCGCACAGTATCGACATTGCGCCGACTACGCCACCAAACATCACGGTTGCCCAGCTCATTAAGTCGAGCAGTTCTTCCTATGCCAAGACCGATCCCGCTGTGCTGGCCGCCACTGAAATCAGTCAGACGGACGCGCTGGAAACCGATCCGAAAGGGCCGTTCGTGCTGGCAGCCACATCCGAAAATAATGTGACGGGTGCGATGGTTGTGCTGATGGGCAGTGTGGATGTGCCGTCGAACCAGTACACCGCGCTATCACAGCAGGGCGTTGCCAATCGCACGATTAGCCTGACGAGCCTGTTCTGGACGACCAAATTTGAGGACTTTTTCACCAAGATTCCGCAGGTTGCCGCCCAGCAGCGCCCAGAAGATGCGCCGATTGCCTTCTCTCCGGAAGTAGGACGTAATGCGAATTTTGCGGTGCTCGTCTTGCTGCCATTTGGTATTTTGCTCATCGGCATTTTGGTGTGGTGGTTCTCGCGCGAAAAGCGTACTGCCTAAGCATTTTATCTAGAGGGCACACGGGATGGTGTGTCCTCGACCTATTGTGATAACAGAGATTACATGTACCGGAACATCACCGATGTTGCGAGGAGATTTGTATCATGCGTTTGAATAGAGGAACGCTCAGTTTAGGTTTAATCAGCGTCATTGTGATTGTGGCGGTGCTGCTTTTTAGCCAGCAGGACACGAACAATACTGTGAACGGCACGCCGACGGCGACTTCAGCCGCTGCTGCGGGGCCATTATTTCCGGATATTGCCGCCATCGACAGCCAGAGCAGCATTGTTCGTTTTGAAATTGCGAACACGGCTGATCTCAGTAAGGTTGTGATGACTAAGGATGCTGCCAGCGTTTGGACGGTTGTTGAGGCGACTAACAGTCAAGAACTGGCGACTGACCAGACCAAAGCGGTTGGTATGATGAGCAATTTAGCTTCCTTGGAAGCGCTCGACCGTTTCGAAACAGAGGCACTGGCCGAATACGGATTGGAAACGCCGACCTATATCTTGACCCTGACCGACGCGGTTGGTAAAACTTACACGGTCAATGTGGGCAGTAAAACCGTTACGACCCCACGTTACTATGTGACCGTCAATGATGACAAGAAAACGGTGTATCTGGTGCAGGGCAGTACCATTGATATGCTGACCAACAACATTGCAATTCCGGCTTACGTACCGTCACCCACACCACAGCCGAGTGCCACGCCTTCGCCCAACCCTTATAGTGAAGTTGAGCAAACCGCGACCGCTGTGGTCGAACAGCAAAATTTCATCATTACACTGACAGCGATGGTGGCTGAAGTAACCGAAGAAGCGACCAGCGAAGCCACCGCTGAAGCGACTGCTGATGTTACAGTGGAGGTCGAAGCTACGACTGTACCGGCGACCAGTACACCACGCCCAACTACCGTGCCAGCAACCAGCACGCCACGTTCGACAGCTACTAAGACGGCGACACCCACCGTGACCGCTACCCCAACCTAAGAACGATTATTGATGAGCATGGATAAGGGCAGCATTGACTGCCCTTATCGGTGCTATAACCCACTAAAACCCTGCTGACACCCTATGAATGCAGGGTTTTTTGTATGCGTTTGTCAAATAATGCCTATCTTTGTCTTTTTTGGTTGAACTCTCTGTTAAGATATGGGTGGGGGAGCTTTATTAAATTGTAGGCAATTGAAATCATGACACGTTTAATCATGCGGCGTGGCCCGCAAGCGGGTAAAGTATTTAATCTTGAGGGTGATATCGTCACCGTCGGCAGCGGTATGAAAAATGGCATCGTCATTCAGGATAATGATGTCAGTCGAGAACACTGCCGCCTCGTTCGTGTGATGGCCGATTATGAACTCCATGACTTAAATTCCGCCCGTGGCACCTTCGTCAGTGGGCAGCGTCTCAAAGCGGGTTGGCTGCTTAAACCGGGGAATGTTATCGAACTGGGC
>JAPUDW010000306.1 GCA_027492915.1 Bacteroidota bacterium
CTTCACCGCGTCCCGGGCGTCTTTGCGGGACGCCTGCGACGCGTTCGCCAGCAGGGCAGCCATATCGACAGCTTTGCAGCAAATCTAGCCGAGCCACCCGCCGAGTATGCACAATATGGTGTATTGAAATTGCCGCATTTGTCGCTTTTTACGCATGTTCCGCTTAATCCGGCGACTCATGATTTGTATTGGTATTTGATTGGAAACTTGAAACTTGTCACTTGCGACTTAAAACTGCTGATTGGCAATCTTGGCGGCAGCACACCTTTCGCCAAAATTGCCGCAGATACAGCCGAGAAACCCCCTGAAATGGCACAAAATTGCCATTTGAAATTGCCGCCAATGCTGCCAATTTTGCCAATAACACGACTGACAATTCCGACATAAAACCGAACCTACCCGTTTTGAAATTGCTTTTGCCTTGAACTGGTAACTGTAAACTGGCAACTGATAACTAAACTGCCTTTGACTGACGACTGGAGACTGATAGCTATAAAAAAAGAGCGCAGGCTTTCACCCACGCTCCTCAACTTACAACTTAAAACTTGCCGCTTGAAACTACTTCAGCCGTTCATCAATCGGCGAATAGTCGATGTCGTAACCGAAGTAACGCGGCCCGACCACAGCCAATGCTTTCTCGGTGCGCCAGTGATAGTGCGCCGGCATCGCCAGCACCATCACGCGGAAGCCGTAACGGAGCTGCTCAGTCGTCAGCGGTTCGCCCGTATCCTCCTCGACCATCGTAATCAGGTCAGGAACGCTGGCGATAATCGTGCCATCTTTCTCGGCCATCAAGTTTTCGTTCTGGAACTGGATTTTCATGATGCTGCCCGCGTCCTCGGCGATACCCTCAAGTATCGCCTCGCCCCGCGCGAAACCGGCTACCGTCTTGCGCTGAACGTCCGTCAGCTTACCGTGGAAAATGACGTAGCCTTTGGTCACATCCTTGAGCGCCTGAATAACATCAACGTGGTTTGCGCGTGCCTCACGGATGGTTCTACCGATTTGTTCAGCGAAGCTCATCGTGCCGTGAACTGCGGCTTCCTTCTGCTGTTTGCCGGTCGCCGGATACGCCCCGATGATGGTCGTCGCGCCCATGTTGACCGCGATGCTGCGGGCAAAAGTCTCCATCCAGCGGTTATCAATCGTCGAAAGGACAATGCTGTTGCCCTTCTCATCCGCCATCGTGAAAGGGTGCGCGGTGATCCCGAACAGGCTCTGCGTCACCATCTGGATTTCGGGGAAGGCGCGGCCCATGCCGTCGAGATCAACCAGCGGCAGGCGCATCTTGGCTGCCAGTGCAATCGGAATCGTCGAGTTGATGCCGCCCGCTTCAATCGAGTAGATAAACTTAATTGGTTTGCCGAGGAAACTCTGCACCGCCTCAAACGCCGAAGTCGCCTCATTACCACCCGGCATCTTCTCGACCATCACCGTCGGTGCGCCCATCATCGCAATTGCTACCGAAAGGTCATCGTCGCCCATTTCATCGACCGTTACCAGTTCAACCGGCCCATTCTGGCGGATCGACTCGGCTGCCATCAGCTTGCCAATATAAGGGTCACCCCCGCCGCCCGTCCCGAGGACTGCTGCGCCTAGCGCAATATCCTCAATATTTTGCACATCGATCATTCTTCTCATGATCTGATACTCTCCAAAATTAGGTTATTCAATCCCCTGGCCGGGGGTCTTGGGCAACGGCTCAAAGACAACTTCAGGGTAGCCGAACGCGGCTGGCCCCACGACCTTCAGGGCTTTTTCGGTTCGAAACTTATCAGTGCAGGGAACCGCAAGGATATTCACGCGCAGCCCATAGCGAAGCTGCTCGGTAGTGATCGGTTCACCCGTATCGCTTTCCAACATACAAATCAGGTCAGGCACCGAGGCCACAACCTCACCGCGCGTATCGCGGTCGCCCTTCCATGCCACGAGGTTCTCGTTCTGAAAGGCGATGTGCATAAACTCACTGCGGTAGCTGCCCAACCCTTCCACCAGCATCGAACCACGTGCGAAACCAGCGATGGTACGCCGCTGCACATCAACCAGCTTGCCAGAGAAAATTTCTTTACCGCCCGTGACATTTAACACCGCATCCACGAACGACTTTTTCTTCGCCCGTGCATCCAGCACCGCCTGACCAAGATTACGAGCCAGCGTCAGGGTGCGCGGTACCGAGTGGGCTTTCACTTCTGCCCCGCTCATCACCGGCGCCGCAATCAGCGAGGTACATCCCATCTGCACGCACAAATCACGCGCGAATTTTTCAAAGGCGTGGGAGGTAATCATATTCCCGAAAATGATACAGTTGCCCTTCTCATCAACCATCGCTGCGGGTGTGGTAGCTACGCCATTGATAAACAGGGTGCTCATCTGCATTTCAGGGAACGCCCGTCCCATCGCGTCACCATCCACTACCGGCTTGCCCGAAAGCGCCCCTGCTTCAAGCGGAGCCATCGAGTTCGCCCCACCCACTTCAGCGCAGGCAATCGCGTCAATCGTTCTGCCGATATACTTTTCGAGCGCGTCGATAACGGCCAGCGACTCGTCACCATTGGGCAGCTTTTCCACACCGACGGTCGGTGCGCCCATCCAGCCCACTTCGCAAATCGCTGCCTCATCCGCGACTTCTTCCAGCGGGATAATCTGGACACTGTGTCCTTGCCGGAGAACTTGCTTCATGCGCAGCCCACCCAAATACGGGCTTCCCCCGCCACCCGTACCGAGGATACCCGCGCCCATCGCTATCGCATCAACGTCTGCTTCTGTGAGATTCCACATAATTTATTCCACCGCCAATGTGCCAACAGCCTTGACGCGGATGCGCGTTGCATTCCCCGGCAGGTACGCCAACGGCACTTCTTCGACATCCACAATTTCGATGCTGTCCGGCAGTGCGCCGCCATCCAGCACGCGCTGTTGGGCCTCGTCCTTCGCCTGTTGGATAGCTTTATCACGCGGTAGAGCTTCGAGGCTGAAGATGCGGTCAACTTCACCACCCACCTGTGCAATCGCCGCACCAATCGCGTTCGCAACCGAAGCATGTTCAGGGCGGTGCAGTTCAGATACGCCGTTCAGCTTGTCGCCGATGAGCACAATACCGCCACCCACTAGAATGACCGGCACTGCCCCGGCTGCCGTCTTCATCCGATCAACGCTCACTTCTACCATCTCCCACATGCGCTGCAAGCTGCTATCGATCAGCGACTTGCTCAGGTGGGCGACTTTGCTCTTATCACCGAAATCCGCCATACCCGCTGCCACCGCAATATCGGATGTGGTCAGGTCATTACCGCCGAATACCAACGCACGGGTTGTAATTTCGTAGCCCACGCTTTGCGGGCCAATTTGCAGGGGTTCAGGGCGTACATGGCTGCCCCCACCAAGACCGAACGACAGCACATCCGGCATACGGAAGTTCGTCCGCACACCGCCGATACGCACAGCCACCGATGCCTCACGCGGGAAGCCTTGGCTCAACACGCCGACATCCGAAGTAGTACCGCCAATATCAACCACAACCGCGTCCTTCAAGCCAGAGAGGAACGCCGCGCCGCGCATACTATTGGTCGGGCCAGAAGCAAACGTCAGCACCGGATACTTCTCGACAAAATCGGCGCTCATCAACGTACCGTCATTCTGGCTAATGTAGAACGGCGCAGTAATGCCGAGGCTGGAAAGCGCATCACGGAAAGACTGGACGATGTTAACCGCCAGCACCGCGAGGCAGGCATTCATCGCTGCCGCGTTTTCGCGTTCGAGAATACCGATGCGCCCGATCTCGTGCGACAAGCTAACTTTCGCATCTGGAATAACCGACTGGACGATCTCCGCAGCCTGTTTTTCTTGGTCAGGGTTCACTGGCGAAAACACCGACGAAATAGCGACCGAGGTAATCCCCGCATCTTGAATTTTCTTCGCCGCATCTTTGATTTCATCAGGCCGCAGCGCCGCAATCGGGCGACCATCAAATTCATAACCGCCATGCACCAGATGGTACACGCCGCCCATCGCTTCGCGCAGGTCATCCGGCCAATCCACAAACGGTGGCAGCGCAGCCGTAGCCGGTAGGCCGATACGCAGCACAGCCGTTTTAGCGAGTGACTTCCGCTCGACGACCGCGTTGGTAAAGTGCGTCGTCCCTAACATCACCGCACTAATTGCACTGGGGGAAATTTGCGTTTGTGCGAGGATCGCTGTCAGCACATTGGTGATGCCGCTGCTCACATCGCGTGTCGTGGGCGACTTTGCCCACCCAAGTACTTTACGACCATCCATTAATACCGCGTCGGTGTTTGTTCCACCAACATCAATGCCAATGCGCATACATCCTCCAATTGCGTTGATGATTTGACCAGAAAATTGAGCCGAAGTTTGTCTAACCTAACAAATTCATTTTTGGGGAGACAGGATGATTATAGTAAGCATGTTTTGAAACGCAAATTCTCATGGCGCATGAATTTGTTGCTGTGGCGCAACTGAGATGTTACATTTGTTAACGTTGCGATTTTGGCTCTCGTTCGATCTCCAATTGGATGCAAAAAAGGGAAACTGGTATGGCAAAACGATCTCTTGACCCGATGAGTAATATAGTCGCCGAATTTCAAGCAGGGCGTATCAATCGCCGCCAATTCCTACGCCTACTTGGCGCACTGGGGAGTGGAGCAGCCCTCGCGACCGTCCCAACCGTAGCCGCCCGCAGCGCACCCGTTGCCCGTCGGCCGCTCGCCAGCCCTGCTGGACAAGCAACCCCGCAGTTGATGATCTACGGCGGGGCACAAGATATTGCCACCATCGACCCGTTCGACCGCAGCGATTATTCGATTAACGCGGTGATGCGCCAACTCTATGATCGGCTGTTCCGGTTTGAAGGCGGTTGGCCGCAGCCCATCGAACCCGGTCTAGCACAAACATGGAGCGCGTCCGACGACGCTACAGTATGGACATTTGAAATCACCGACAAGGCCATATTCCATGATGGCACACCGCTGACTTCGGCAGATGTCGTGTTCTCCTACCAACAAACTCTAAAGGCTCAAAAACCGCGTTCAAGCCTACTTTCCGGCTTCCTTACGCCCGAAGGCATCACCGCTCCAGATGCCAAAACCGTTGTGATGACCTTAACAACCCCCTATGTCAGCTTTGACCGTTTGCTGGCCTTCCTCGAACAGCCGATTGTGAACAGTGCGCTGGCACTGGCGAACGAAGTTGACGGTGACGGTGGTGGCGCGTACTTGATTGACAAAGACGCGGGCAGCGGCCCCTTCAAAGTCAAGAATTGGCAAATTGGTTCATCCTATGAACTGGAAGCCGTTGAAGATTACTGGCAAGGTTGGCCGGGTGAAAGCCACCTCTCCGGTGTGGTCTGGCAAAAGACCGAAGATGTCGGTACCCGCAAAACTGGCTTGCTTTCCGGCGACTTTGATATTGCTGACACCATTTCCGCCAGCGATATTGCCGAAATCAACGCCAACGAAACCACGGTCGCCAGCGTAGACTACGGTCTGCTCGCCGGTTACCTGAAGTACAATACCCAGTCCGGCCCGACGGCTGACCCGAACTTCCGCAAGTTCCTCGCCTACAGCTTCGACAAGCAGGCATTCTCGGACTCGCAAAGTGGTTATGTCAAGCTGATGACCGGCCCACTGCCCGAAGGTGTCCCCGGTTATGACACCGAGCTTGTACCGCAATACAGCTATGATCCGGTCAAGGCTAAAGAACACCTCGACTTGACCGAATACAAGGATGGCGGCTTCGAGCTGGAATTCGTCTATGTCAGCGGTTTGGACTTTGAAGAAGCCGGTGGTTTGATCTTGCTGGCCGAACTGCAAAAGTACAATATCACCTTGAAGTTGGTGCCAAAGAACTGGCCGGACATCGTCGGTGGCTGCTCAGCGCCCGATGTCGGACCTTCCATCAACTTCATCTTCGATCAATTCCCACCACTCGATGACACATGGTTGATCGAGAAATATTCCAGCAAGAGTTGGGATCGCCCGACCGGTGGCAGCTATCAGGCTTGCTCGTTCTACAAGAACGCAGATGTTGATGCCAAGTTGGACGAACTGCGTCTGACGATTGATCCGGCAGCGGCCTCCACCCTAGTCGCTGAAATCCAAACCACAATTTCAGAAGAAGCGCCTGATCTGCCACTGTATATTTCACCAAACATCATCGGCTTAAACAAGCGCGTCAAGGGGTTCAGCTACTATGGTGACATCAGCGTAGACTTCTGGCGTTTGTGGATTGATGACGCGACCTAAGTCGTTCGTATAAAACAGTTCAATGTTCAACATGGGGACACGGCGTGACGTGTCCCTTCGTTATCTTGAGGTCGAAGTATGTTACGTTTTCTGGCGCGGCGGCTGGTCATCATTCCCGTCATCCTCATCGGGCTTTCGCTCATAACCTTCGTCGTGTCTCGCATGGTTCCCGGCGACCCCGTAAAACTAGCCGCAGGACCACAGGCGCGCCCGGAGCAAATCGAAAAATTAGCTAAAGAATTCGGGATGGATCGCCCCTTGCCGGAGCAATACCTGACGTATATGAGCGGGTTGTTTCAGGGTAACTGGGGTTATTCAATCAGCACCAAACGCGCCGTTGGGCCAGATTTAGTCACCTATTTCATGGCAACGCTGGAACTCACCTTAGTATCAACTTTTCTCGGCCTCGTGATCGGCATACCGCTGGCGATTGTTTCCGCCCGTTGGCGCGACCGCTGGCCGGATCATATCTCGCGCTTCATCTCAATCGGCGCGG
Source organism: Bacteroidota bacterium (assembly GCA_027492915.1). Classification (GTDB taxonomy): domain Bacteria; phylum Chloroflexota; class Anaerolineae; order Aggregatilineales; family Phototrophicaceae; genus CFX2. Next base: position 6,757 of record JAPUDW010000306.1, read on the forward strand.
TCAGTATTCCGGTATTTTGGATCGCCATTATCCTGCAAATTATCTTCGCGCAAAATTTGCGTATGCTGCCCGTCAGTGGTCGGTTTGACCCGCGAGCCGCTTACCCGATTACCTATACGGGAATGCTGCTTGTCGATACGCTGGTTGCTGGTAATGTTCAAGGCTTCGGCACTGCCCTACGCTATATGATTCTGCCAGCCTTTTGCCAATCGCTGCTGGTCATCGCCGTGGTAACACGCCAGTTGCGCGGTGACATGCTCGACATTGTGAAGAAGGATTTTGTGCTGGTAGCCCGTGCCAATGGCATTCCTGAACGGGTCATCTGGACGCGCTATCTCATGAAAAATGCGCTCATCGCCACCGTCTCGATGCTCGGCTTCCTCATCGGTTTTGAACTCGGCGGTTCGGTGCTTATCGAATACGTACTCGATTGGCCGGGAATTGGTCAGTACGCTCTCAAAGCCGCCTTACTCTTAGACTTTCAACCGATCATGGGCGCGACCTTATTTATTGGCTGCGTCGTGGTGGTCATCAATTTAATCACCGATTTGTTATACCGTATGATCGACCCGCGTATCGGCTTTACTTAGGGATACTCAATTTTATGACCGCACAAAAAATCATTATTGATACCGACCCCGGCATCGACGACGCGATGGCAATATTTTTCGCGCTCAATTCGCCGGAACTCGAACTCATTGGCCTAACCACGATTTTTGGTAACGGCTTTACCAACCTCACAACAATGAACGCCCTGCGCCTGTTGGAAATCGCTGGACGACCTGATATTCCAGTGGCCGTTGGCGCATCACAGCCAATTGCTGACCATTTCTCCGAACCGGGTGTTGTGGTGCATGGGGATGACGGTCAGGGTAACTTGCACCTCCCACCCCCAACGACTAAACCGGTGGAACAGAATGCCGTCGATTTTATCATCGAACAGGTGATGCGGGCGCCGAGGGAAATTACGCTGGTACCGATTGGCCCCCTAACCAATATCGCACTGGCACTACAACAAGAACCGCGCATCGCCGGGGCTGTCCGCGAGGTCGTCATCATGGGTGGCAACGCCTTTTGTGCGGGCAATATCACGCCTGCTGCCGAAGCGAACATTTTCCATGACCCCGAAGCCGCCGATGTGGTATTCGGCGCTGGTTGGCCGGTAACGATGGTCGGTCTGGACGTGACCCAGAAAACAATCATGACCCGCGCCCAGCTTGAAAAACTCGCACAATCCGACAACACCATGTCAAAACACTTAAGTGCGATTATCCCCTTCTATCACACCTTCACCCTGAACGCCAACAAATTTGATGGTATCTACCTCCACGACCCCACAACCTTAGCCTATCTGGTGGCGAAAGATGCCTTCGAAACCCTGCAAAAAGCGGTGCGGGTGGAAACACAGGGTATGAGCCGTGGTAAAACGTGGCCTGCCAACAATCACATGAATAAATGGAGCACCGCATGGGAGAACCGCCCGCTGGTGAACCTGTGTATCGGTGTCGACGCCAATAAAATTTCCGACCTCATACTGGAACGACTGATGTAGAACGGTGACATAGCCAATGGCAACTTTATCCCCTCCGCAGCCACAAAACGCATTCGCCCGCTGGCGTACCGAACACGCCACCCAGATCACCGATTTTCGGCGCGGCTTATATCGCTTCAGCCGTAACCGCCTATCGGTGCTTGGCTTGAGCATCGTAGTCATCATGCTAATCATCGCCGTCACCGCGCCGGTGTGGGTACCATATCCGCAGGATGTGACGGGCAGTGTCAACATGGCTGAACGCCTGAAAGCGCCAAGCGCCGAGCATTGGTTTGGCACCGACGACGCGGGGCGTGATGTGTTCTCGCGGACGATCATGGCGACCCGCATCTCGTTTCAAGTCGGGGTTATTATCTTGGTGGTCGCCATCAGCATCGGTGTGACACTCGGCGCGATTGCCGGTTATTATGGCGGTTGGGTGAATACCGTCATCATGCGCTTCACCGATATTATGCTGACCTTCCCCGGCATCTTCCTCGCGCTGGCGGTCTCGGCGGCCTTAGGGCGCG
>JAPUDW010000307.1 GCA_027492915.1 Bacteroidota bacterium
CCGCCGCCCAGCTTGTTGGCTTGTTTTCGCTGGCCTTTGGCGTGTTTATGGCGGGGTTGTTCACCATCAACAACACCTATACCGCGCTGCTGCCGTGGCTGTTGGCAACACTGGTCATCGGTGCACCGTTAGGGACACTGGCGCTCGTATTTCCGGTACGGTTGAATATTGTTTATCGCTATCCGTGGCTCAAGTGGCTGCCGCTGGCTTTAAATATTCCGGTACTTCTCTTTGGCTTATTTCTATTCCTCACACCTGCATCCGGCACCAACTTCCCAAATGTCTGGCAGCCCGGCCTTTTTTACGGCGTGTTGATGCTAATCGTGCTGACGATTAACCTCGTACAACGCCGCGCCAAAGCCACTTCCCCCGCCATACGCGACCAAACCAACAGCGTACTGATCGGCATCGCGCTCATGGTCGTACCATTGTTCATCTGGATTATCGACGAGATGCTGCGAAACGTGTTCAACGCCCCTATTTTCGGCGTGAACACTTCGGCGACCATGCCCTTCTTCGTCATGCCATCCATCGCCTTGGCTTATGCCGTGCTGCAATACCGGCGTGTGAATACCGACCAGATTATTAGCCAGAGCATCACCTACAGCATCATGTTGGTGGCGCTGGTGTTCGGCTACTTCTTGATCGTGTTCGGCGCGAGTCTATTTACTAATCAAGCATTGGCGCTGCAAGGCAACCAATTCGTCATCGCACTGACGATTTTCGTGCTGGCGGTGGCCTTCTTGCCTGTTCGCAACGCCATGCAGGAACGCATCAACCGCATTTACTTCCGCAAACGTACCAATTATCAGGAACATGTCGAAGAGTTTGCCGCGCGGTTAACGTCATTAGAAACACTCGACCAATTATTCGAGGCTTACCGCACTGAACTCGCGCAAACGCTCAATCCAAGCAGCATCTTCCTTTTTTTGCCTAATCGGCAGGTCGGCGAATTCACGGCGTACGGTAACCCCAAGCCGGAAACGGATGTCCGCTTCGATAATAAAAGCACATTGATAACGCTGCTGGATCGGAACGAACAGGTCTACATTGAACCCGGACGCGCGTGGCAACCGGAACTGCTGGCGGAAAAATCGCGTCTTGGCATCCTCAAAACCATCGTGCTAACACCTCTGCGCGGTCGTAAGAAGCTTATTGGCTTCGTCTCGCTAGGCAACTCGCGTAATGAAAAAGGCAGTTATGGGTTTGAAGAACTCCTCTTCATTCAAAGTCTCACCGGGCAATTAGCCGTCGCCGTTGAACGCGCACAGGTCGTTGACTCGCTGGAACGCCGTGTTCGCGAACTGGACGTACTAAGTCAGGTCAGCCAAGCAGTAAACTTCACCATCTCATTCGACGACTTGCTCGAACTCATCTACGCCCAAACCGACCGTTTGATCTCCGCACCCTACTTTTATATCGCCCTGCGTGAACGCGGCAGTAACAAGCTGTTCTTCGCCTTCTTCCTCGAAAATAACGAGCGCTATACTGACCGTGAAAACCACCGCTGGCTCATGGGGCGTGATTTGTTCAGCGAAGTCGTTAAAGAGGGTAAACCGCTGCGGGTTGAAGATTACGCCGCTGAAATGCAAAAGCGTGGCAGCACCATCGTCTACGAAAGTCTTAACCTCAAAGGTTGGATGGGTGTACCTTTGGAGGCCGGTTCAAGCACGCTCGGCGTTTTGGCCGTCGGTTCGACCGAGGTCGGCAAAAAATACACTGATGAGCAGCTCCGTGTCTTTAGCGACATCGGCACACTCGCCGCGACCTCGCTGGAAAAAGCCCGCCTCTTCGCCGAAACGGACTTGCGCGCCCGCCAGTTGAGCGCCCTAAACGAAATCAGCCAAAAGCTGTCGTCCGAATTGAACGTCGAAAACCTGCTAGAACTAATCACCGAAAGCGCGGCAAACATTCTCAACGCCGAGGCCGGTTCACTCTTGCTGACTGACGAGAACAGCGACAGCCTCGAATTTAAAGTCGCTACCGGTGAGTCTGGTAAAAAACTCATCGGTCGCCGCTTCCCCAAGAATCGGGGTCTCGCGGGTGAAGTCGCCACAACCGGTAAAACGGTCATCGTCAACGATACCGCAAACGACCCGCGCTGGGGTGGTGAGGCAACCGGCGCGTTCAGCACAACAGCCGTCCTCGCCGTACCATTGCTAGCACAAAACCGCGTCATCGGCGTGCTGGAAGTCCTGAACAAAAAAGAAGGTGGTCTCTACCTTCCCGAAGATGCTGAACTGCTCACCACCTTCGCAGGTCAGGCCGCCGTTGCCATCGAAAACGCCCGCCTCTTTCAAATGACCGATTTACAGCTCGGCCAGCGTGTGGCAGAACTACAAGCGCTCGAACGTATTGACGTTGAACTCAACCGTTCGCTCGACCTGCAAAAAGTCGCTGACATCACCATGCGCTATGCGATCTCGAACAGCACCGCATCGGCGGGTGTACTGGGGCTGGTCGTCGGTGATGACAATCCACACCTCGAAATTATCTCGATGGCCGGTTACGCACCCGAAGATTATCCTCAAGGCGCGGAAGGCCGAATTTGGCCGCTTGAAGGTGTCGTCAAGCGCGTTATGCGTACCCTCCAGCCTGACCTTGTGACCGATACAAAAATCGACCCGAATTACATTCCCAGCCTGCGCGGGTCACTCAGCCAGCTTACGATTCCGATGCTCGCCGGTGGTGAGATCAACGCCATCCTCGTGCTGGAAAAAGATAAAGAGCCGCGCCTCAGTCTAGTCGATATGGCGTTTGCCCAGCGGCTTGCAGAACATGCCAGCATCGCCATCACCAACGCTCAGATCAACGCTGAACTCACCCGCGCCAATGAGTCGAAGAGCGAATTCGTCAGCTTCGTCGCTCACGAACTCAAAACACCGATGACCTCGATGAAGGGCTTTGCCGACCTGCTCGTTAGCGGCATGGCCGGCGAAATGAATGAAAACCAAAAGAACTTCCTCAACACCATTCGTTCCAACATCGACCGCATGAACACGCTCGTCAGTGACTTAAACGACGTTACCAAACTGCAAACCAACAACCTCAGTGTCGAGCTGGCCCCGGTCGATTTCCGCACGATTGTCAGCGAAACACTACGTCCACTCACGCGCCAGATCGAGGAAAAAGAACAGCTCCTCACCCTGCGCCTGCCAGAACGCCTGCCAAATATTCTGGCTGACCAGAACCGCCTGATTCAAGTGCTCACCAACATGGTCAGCAATGCGTGGAAATATTCGCCGGAAAACACAGAAATCATTATTGCTGCCGAAGTCCAAGCCAAAAATCTGGATAGCAAAGGCCGCGACCAAGGGCCAGCCCTGCACATCAGTGTTAAAGACAGCGGAATCGGTATGAGCGAGGAAGACTTGGCGAAACTGTTCACACCTTACTTCCGCAGCGAAAACCCGCTTACCCGTGAGCAGCCGGGCACAGGCTTGGGCTTAACCATCACACGCGGCATCATCCAGCAGCACAAAGGCGAGATTTGGGTAGAGAGTGAACTCGGCAAGGGGACGACCTTCCACTTCACCCTACCCGTCGCCCTCGAAAAGCAGCCATCAGCCAAACCGGAAATGCAGCCTGCGAAATAGCAGTTCGTTGGGTTTCAAATAAGCAACAAAAATGCCCGCACTCGGTTGAGCGCGGGCATTTGCTCTTAGTTCTTCAGGCTAGGTTGCACGGATTAGAAGTGCGGAACCAGCTTGGAAGTAATTTTATCTTTGGGCTGGTAGCCTGTGATGCGTTCGACTGCTTCGCCACCCTTGAACAACATCAGCGTCGGCAAACCCATCACGTTATAGCGCATCAACACATCCGGGTTCGCATCCGCGTCCAGCTTACCCACGCGCATCTTACCTTTATATTCTTCCGCGATCTGATCAACCAACGGACTTAGCATCTTACAAGGTGTACACCAATCCGCCCAGAAATCAATCAGCACAGGTTCAGATGACTCCAGAACTTCCTTCTGGAAATTCGCTTCAGTGATTTCAAAGGTCTTGTCGCTCATCGCGCGTTCCATCCTTTAACTATTTTGACGCTGTTTTCTAGCCATGTTATCATGATGTCGAATACACTGCCATGATGAGCACAACTGATTAACAACAGCACGAGATATACTTTATCCTATGCATACAGACGATCCCCAGCTACCAGAACTTACCCGCCGTCAAGAAGAAATTCTGTCACATATCATCCGGTCATATACCAACAACCCTGAGCCGGTGAGTTCCAAGAGTCTTGCCGAAAGTGCTGCCCTAAATGTAAGCAGTGCCACCATCCGCAACGAGATGGCAGTCTTAGAAGAACTCGGCTATGTCATCGCGCCGCATACCTCGGCGGGTCGCGTGCCGACCGAAATAGGCTACCGCTACTTTGTCAAACGGCTTATCAATGCTGGCGACCTGCCCCATGCTGAACAAACCCATATCGCCGAAACCTTTCAAGACACACCGCTTGCCACGGAACAGTGGATGCGCCGCGCCGCCCTCATCTTGGCGCGTACCGTCAATTCCGCCGCATTAGTTACACCCCCGATTGCTGAAACCAACCGCTTCAAACACTTGGAAGTGATTTCCATTCAAGGGCGGCTGGTACTCATTGTCTTGGTACTGCACGGCGGTGCTGTTCAGCAGCAAATGCATAATCTGAGCGATCCAATCCACCAAACGCAATTGAGTGAGGTTGCATCACGCATCAACGCCCAATTTATGGATCTCAACGCCAATCAGGTGCGTATGCGCAGCGTACAGTTCCAAATGCTCGACCGCGAAATTGCCGATGTCATCGCTGACCTGATGGAAAAATCCGATAATAACCCCCTGCGCTTCATTTACCGCGAAGGGTTGAGCGAGGTCATGGGCAGCTTCCAAAGCAGCGTCGGCGCACAACAGGCCGTGCGCGTGTTCGAGGAACGCCCCGTTCTCAATATGATTCTGAGCGAACTATCCCCCACAATTAACCGCGTCGAGGTCGTTATTGGCGGCGAAGGACGCTGGTCAGAACTCAATCACCTCAGTATGGTCTTTAGCCGCTACGGCATCCCCGGTCAAATCAGCGGGGCGTTAGGGGTATTGGGGCCGGTTTACATTAATTACGGACGCGCCATCAGCACCGTGCGTTACGTTTCCGAGCTGATGACCGATGCACTCGAACACATTTATGCTAAAGACAAAACGGACGAGGGGAATACAGAATCCGAAGATCAATCAGACGATTGACCTGATTTGTCCCTCGATTTGCCTGTATAAACAGTCAACCACCAACTCATACGCTAATCATATAAATGCTTATGCGATTCTGATACAATGTCCGCTATATTAAACATGTCTTACGCACCACCTTTGGTGTGTCATTCAGCCTGAGAGAGGATAATAGATAACGTGAGCCAAGAGGAGACGACACAGTTCGCCGCCGAAGACAGCGGTGCGCCAAAGCCAGATGAAGGAACTCCAGTTCCAGATATCAACCTTGCTGACATTCTGGCGACGGCTCGTAAAGAAGCCGCCGAATTTAAGGAAGGCTGGCTGCGGGAACGAGCAGACTTCAACAACTATAAGAAGCGTGTCGAAACGCAAATGAAAGATTTGCGGGACAGTGCTGTAGTTGAAGCGATGCTTGGTTTGCTGCCCATTATCGACGATTTCGAACGTGCGATGGCGAACGTCCCTGCTGAAATTCAGGATAATCCGTGGACAAATGGTGTTGGCGGCATACACCGTAAATTTCTAAAGACTTTGGAAGAAAAAGGTGTAACCGTTCTCGATCCAGTCGGGGAAATATTTGACCCGAATTGTCACGAAGCCGTTGTCACCGAAGCCAGCAGTGAAATCGAAAGTGGTCATGTGATCGCCACGCTGCAAAAGGGTTACGTCCGCGGGGAACGCATTTTGCGCCCCGCACTCGTTAAGATCGCAATCTAACATCGGGAAGTGCGCGGGACGCATGATCGTCCCGATCAATAACTCGCACCCAATCAAAGCTAAGGAGAGCTATAAATTTTATGGGAAGAATAATCGGTATTGACCTCGGCACAACCAATTCGGTTGTAGCGGTGATGGAAGGCGGCCAGCCTGTGGTTATCCCCTCTGCCGAGGGCAACAACCTCATCCCATCAGTGGTAGCAACCAATCCCAAAACCGGCGAGCGTGTGGTGGGTAAAATCGCCCGTAATCAGGCCGTCGTGAACCCGGAAAACACAATTTTCTCGGTCAAGCGTTTTATGGGACGTAAATTTGCCGACCCACTGGTTCAAGAATCCGTCAAGCGTATACCCTATAAGGTAAGCGCAGCGCCGAATGGTGATGCCCGTGTCCATATGGGTGGCAAAGAGTACAGCCCGCCCGAAATTTCAGCCATGATTTTGCAGAAGATCAAAGCCGATGCTGAAGCCTATCTCGGTGAAACCGTTGATAAGGCCGTCATTACCGTTCCGGCTTACTTCAACGATGCCCAGCGTAACGCCACCAAAGATGCCGGTAAGATCGCCGGTCTGGAAGTCTTGCGTATTATCAACGAGCCGACCGCTTCCAGCTTGGCTTATGGTATGGGCGAGAAGAAAAACGAAGTCATCGCAGTTTATGACCTCGGTGGTGGTACGTTCGATATCTCGATCCTCGAAGTCGGCGACGGCGTATTCGAAGTTCGCAGCACCAATGGTGATACCTACCTCGGTGGCGACAACTTTGATGAAGTCATCATTGACTATGTGTCTGCCGAATTCAAGCGCGATCAAGGTATCGACCTCAAGGGCGACCGCCAAGCGCTGCAACGTCTGAAGGAAGCCGCAGAAAAGGCCAAGATTGAGCTGTCCAGCACACTCTCGACCGAAATTAACCTGCCCTTCATCACAGCGGATGCCGGCGGGCCGAAGCACTTAAACATGACACTCACCCGTGCCAAGTTGGAGAGCTTGACCGAAAGCCTCATCAAGCGTTCAATCGCCCCGTGCGAAGCCGCGCTCAAAGATGCTGGCCTGAGCAAGAATGAAATCAACAACGTTATTTTGGTCGGTGGTATGACCCGTATGCCCGCCGTCGTTGAAGCGGTAAAGGGCTTCTTCGGCAAGGAACCGAGCAAGGGTGTGAACCCCGACGAAGTCGTCGCGCTCGGCGCAGCTATTCAAGCCGGTGTCTTGGGTGGCGAAGTCAAGGACATCCTGCTGCTCGACGTAACCCCGCTGTCGTTGGGTGTCGAAACCCTCGGTGGCGTAGCGACCCCGCTCATCGAGCGCAACACGACCATCCCGACCAAGAAATCACAGGTGTTCTCGACCGCCGCTGATGGTCAGACACAGGTCGAAATCCATGTTGTACAGGGCGAACGCCCGATGGCTGCCGACAACAAATCACTCGGCAAGTTCATTCTGGACGGTATCCCACCCGCACCGCGTGGTGTGCCGCAGGTTGAAGTCACCTTTGACATCGACGCCAACGGTATCATCAACGTCAGCGCAACCGATAAAGCGACTGGCCGCGCCCAGAAGATCACCATCACCGCCAGCAGCGGCTTGTCCGAAGCTGAAATCGACAAGATGGTGAAGGATGCCGAAGCCCACGCCGCCGAAGACCTGAAGCGCAAAGAGCAGGTCGAAGTGCGCAACACCGCCGACAGCACCATTATGGTCAATGTTTTGTTCTATGTGTTAAACACCTCTGACTGCCACTTTGTGTGGGTTTTTATTTTTATTATGTATTTCGAGTATAAGCTGCCTGAAGATGCCAAGAAGCAGACTCAGGAAAAAATCGACGCGACCCGCAAGGCGCTCGAAGGTGGCGACCTCGAAACTATCAAGGCCGCAACCGAAGCGCTCAACCAGCACGTCCAAACCCTCGGTGGCAGCATGTACCAGCAGGGTGCGTCTGAACCTGCTCCGGGCGCAGACCCGAACGCTGGTCAGCAGCAAAAACCGGCGGGTGAAGATGTGGTCGAAGGCGAATACACCGAAGCCTAACTTCACCAACGTGTAATCGAACGATAAGCAAACAGTTTGGGTAGGGATTTGTCCCTACCCGCTTTTTATTCTTATCAACTCTATAATAGACACGCATAGCAGTATACTTGGTTGAGACGCTTATTAGCTGGGGATTAAGACGGACTTTATGGCACAGGATTACTACGAGTTACTGGGGGTTCCCCGCACTGCTGGCAAAGACGACATCAAGAAAGCCTTTCGCAAATTAGCCCGCGAATACCATCCTGATGTCAGTGAACACGAAGATGCGGAAGCCCGCTTCAAAGAAATCAATGAGGCTTATGAAGTCCTCTCCGACGACGACAAACGTTCGCGCTATGACCGCTTTGGCGCGGCCGGTGTAAACGGCCAACCGGGTTTCGGTGGAGCAACTGGCTTTAGCGGCTTCGAAGAAATCTTCGAGGACTTTTTCAACAACTTCGGCGGCGGTCGTACTGCCGGTCGGCGGCGTGGCCCGCGCCCCGGTGCGGATCGCCGTGTCGATGTGCAAGTGACCTTCGAAGAGTCGATCTTCGGTGTCGAAAAACAGGTCGAGTTCGACCGCCTTGAAGTCTGCGAAACCTGCGAAGGCAACGGTGCCCAACCCGGCACCTCGCCCACCACCTGCCCCGAATGTAAGGGCGCGGGTGAAGTCCGCCGTGTCGACCAAACCTTCCTCGGCGCGATGGTTCGTACATCCACCTGCCCGCGCTGCAATGGCCGTGGTCAAATCAACCCCAGCCCCTGTAAAACCTGTAGCGGTCAGGGTGTCATGCGTAAGCGTGCCAACCTCAACGTGACCATTCCCCCCGGCGTCCGCGAAGGTCTGCAAATCCAGATCAAGGGCGAAGGCG
>JAPUDW010000308.1 GCA_027492915.1 Bacteroidota bacterium
TTGCTCAACCGCGTAACGGGCACGCGCCACACTGATGTTGATGGCTTCTTGCTGCTGCTCGTTGAACTGACGCAAGATGATGGATTGAGACATCACGAACAGGATTACGACAAGGGTAATCAAGGTGGTGATAATGGCGATAAAGGTCTTACGACGTAAGGACATAAGCAAAGTTGAATAAACTACACGACTCTATCCTTATAACTTACAAGATTTCGAGCCTAAATAGCGTAAACGTTTACTAATTTTGTAGGCGCTAAGGTCAACGTCGAAGAACGCTAGGGCTGCCTTCCACCACACCCTTAAAAGGCTATTCCAGTTCACGCCGGATGCTGACACGCACCGCATTTTTGATGGGTTCGTCAGCCACAAAGATGACATAACCACCTCCGCCCGCGCCGGAGAGTTTCCAGCCGAGCGCCTGATCTTTATAGCGGTGAATGAGCTGGTGTACCTCTTCATTAACCATGTGCGGGAACATCGCCACCTGCGCGTCAAAGGCTTCGCGGAAGCTGCGACCGAAGGCTGCTCGGTCGTGCGTGGTAATGGCCTGCCAACAGTCGAGGGTCGCGTCAGCCAGCGCCTTTGCGCCAGCAGCCGAGAGGTTACGCGCGTCTAGCGGGTTGTAGCCGTCGTGGCGTGGGCCGAGCGGCATCAGGTACAACGACTGCTCGACAAATTGCAGGGTAAGTTCGTCGCCCACATGCTCAATTTTGTGCGGCCAATAAGCACCGTCGTAATGCGCGATGTTCAAACCCGGCATGGCGATACCGATGGCATCCTGTGAGCCGGAAACATGTTCGGTACCCGGTGGGTTGTCGTAGCAGAACAGGATATAGGCCAATTTTTCAGGGTCGCCGGGTGGCAGTTTTGTGCCCCATAGTTCGAGGGCGTGGTTGCGGGTGCTGGTTGCCATGCCACTGCGCTCGTTGAAGGCAATCGTCGGCTCAAGCGAAATGGTGATGACAGGGCCGGGGTGCAGTTTCGACACAAACGGTTGGTCGAGCCAGCCACCTGCCAAATCAATCCGGTAGGGCATCTGCTCGACTTGACGCAGCGCCGTGGTCGAACGCGGTGGCAGGTCGGCGTGCGGCTGCCGTTCAAGGACGACATACTGGATGCCGAGCGAACGGCACAGGGCTTCTTTCTGGGGCGTGTTGCCGTCGGCATTCACCACGAAAATATCCGGCTGCATGGCGCGTAACTCATGCTCAAAGTCCAGCATCCCTGAGCCTGTGGATATGAACGCATCGGTCACATCACTAACAGCCTTGACCATGTACAGGCGTTCATGCTCATTCGTCACCGGTAGGCGGCCTTTAAGGTCATAAACAGTTTTATCCGAACCGAGCGCGACATACAGATCCCCATAGGCAGCCGCCGTGCGAAAGAACGCAATATGCCCACTGTGGAGCATGTCATAGCAGCCGCTGACAAATACTTTTTTAGCCATAATTACCTAAATTTGAGTGGGTGAATGAAATTCCGAGGTGATTTCAATGAGGCCAACAATATTCTGGTTGAACTGATCGAGTTCTTCGGCTGGAATCCAATATTCCTGATGGGTGTTATTGCCAACGGTTTGTACCGGATAGGCACTCAAGAAATCGGCGCGAACATCAAAGCGCGTTACATAGCCGATGTAGCCGGAGGCAGGGTCTTTGGTATTCCAATCCCGCGCGATTTGGATCGCATAGCCTTCGTTCAAAACGGGATAGAAAATCGGTTGTGCGGCAAGTCGAGGCGGAAAAGCCCGAAATTCAGAAGCACGAATCAACTCGTATTCTTTTTGTCCGATTGGACGATACAACGTCATTGTTGGAGTATGCATTTACGGCGCTGCACTGAAGAATTGGCTGACTTCTACTTGAGCGCCCCCCAGTACATGAGAGGCAAATGCTTGGTCGGCCTCAAATAAACCAATGCGGTTGAAGGTGCCATTATGCAGCTTATAGACTTCAACGTACTGTGCTAAAGGATCAACCAACCAGTATTCAGCTACACCGGATTGCTCGTAAACGTCGAATTTAATCCCGCGATCTTTGGATGTGGTCGAGACAGATAACACCTCGACAATCAAATCAGGTGCGCCGTGCCAAAACCGATGATCCGCGCCTAAGAAACAATGGTCATTGTCCGTGCTAACCCAGAAAATATCGGGTTCAAAACTGTTCGCGTCATCAAAGTAAACGCCTGTAGGAGCCATCCGTAACACACCGCCTTGCACCCGCTGGCGCAAAAAGAGATAAATATTACCGAGTACATCTTGGTGTGCATCCAGAGGCGGATTCAGGATAACTTCTCCATCAATAAGTTCAATTATTTGGTTGGATTCGGGTAAAGACGCATATTCAGCAAAGGTTGTTTTTGTTTTTATCATGTCGGACACAGCGCGACCTCCAACATATTCGAACGCGGACTTTTACATCATATCACGCGAGTCAAGAATGATAGTCACAGGGCCGTCGTTATGAATTTCGACGTGCATCATCGCCCCAAAAACACCCTGTTCCACCCGCTGAACACCTTCAGCTAATAATTGCGCGGCAAACCGTTCGACCAATGGCGCGGCCTGTTCCGGTCGGGCAGCGTCGATAAAACTAGGGCGGCGGCCTTTGCGTGCGTCGGCGTACAAGGTGAACTGCGACACCACCAGCACCCCGCCGCCGGTTTCCAAAATCGACAGGTTCATTTTACCCTCGGCATCTTCAAACACGCGCAAGTTTGCCGTTTTCTTCGCCAGCAAATCCACCTCGGCTTGCGTATCTGCGTGGGTGATGCCCACAAGAGCCACAAACCCGCCTTCAACCGCGCCGGTGATTTGCCCCTCAACTGTAACACTGCCGTGGCTAACCCGTTGTAATATGACGCGCATAATCTGCTGTATTCTTTCGCTGCCTCAAATCGACATGCAGAAGTGTAGCCACTGGCGGACGCGCTTGGCAAGCATCAATGATGAGCGTGTTGATCAAAGTGGACAAATCATTAAAAGCATGTCACAATTGTCCAAATTAGTCTCTTATTACACTTGTGATTACAAAAGTAATCACACCTTCAATATTTTTTCTCGAATTAATGCCTTCATTTGTGTCAATTTTGTTGATATTTATTGCGTCCTGCTCGGCAGGACTTTTACTATGCACAGGTGAAGGTAGGTTGTATGGCACAGGAGATCACCCCTCAAACCCCTCTTGAATTATGCGTCATTGAAGGTGACGGTATCGGTCGTGAAGTCATTCCCGCCGCTATCGAGGTCTTGAAGCAGGTCGCACCCGATGTCGTCATCCGCCCGATGGAGGCTGGATGGGGCTACTTCCAAAAGCACAAAACGCCGCTTCCTGACGAAACGATACAAGTCGCGCGGGAGTGCAAAGCTATCCTGTTCGGCGCGGTTTCATCACCCGCTTATCCGGTGGAGGGTTATTTCTCGCCCATTGTCCGGCTGCGGCGAACCTTGCAAGCCTTCGCGAATTTGCGCCCTGCCCAGCACCTGCCCGTGCCAACCTCACGCGAAGGTGTGGATATGCTGATCGTGCGTGAAAACACCGAGGATTTGTACATCGGTCATGAGCATACCGAGGACGAAGGCCAAACCGGTATTGCCGAAAAGGTGATTACCCGCGATGCAACCGAACGTGTGACCAAGCTGACGTATGAAATGGCGCGGCGTGTCGGGCGCAAAAAGGTCACGATTGTTCACAAAGCCAACGTACTCAGCCAATCGGACGGGTTGTTCCGCCGCGTGGCGTTGGAAGTCGCTGCCAACTACCCCGAAATTATTACCGACGAATTGTATGTGGATACCGCCGCTTATTGGATGGTGAAGGAACCCACACGCTTCGATGTCATACAGACTCCCCATTTATACGGTGACATCCTCTCCGACATGGCGGCAGCGTGGGGTGGCGGCATGGGCTTGGCTCCGTCGTTGAGCCTCGGCGAGAACGTGGCGCTGGCTGAACCCGTACACGGCAGCGCACCGGATATTGCCGGCAAGGGTATCGCCAACCCGACCGCATCCATGCTGAGTGTAGCGATGCTGCTGCGCTTATACTGGAACCGGTTAGAAGCCGCTGACAAAATTGAGCAGGCCGTACGCAAAACCCTATCCGAAGGCGATTACACGGTTGATATTTACACCGAAGGCGCAATTTCGACCACCGATTTCACGAAGCGCGTATGCAGCCATTTAGGATAACCAGCTAAAGAGTTGGTGTTTACAATCATCAGGCGTTGACGCGTTATATTAAGACAAGTATTGTGATTATAACAAAAGTGTAGATTAATCTGCACTTTTTGATTCACGCTTGTAATGTGTCAGGCAAAGGATGTTACAATTTATTAACCATAACGTTAAAATTTACGAAATTCACACAAAACCCTCAATACTTTAATGATTCTTTTGAGGATTGCGCTATAAGATAGAAACAGTGCGAAAAGATCATTCTTTAAGAACACATTTGCATCGCTTCTATTCGTAAGTTGCTAGAAAGAGGTCCGCAAGGATCATGAAGCCAACCATTCTGATTGTTGATGACGAAACCAGCTTCCTCGACATTTTGCAAATTATCCTGCAACGAGCCGGGTATAAAACGATTGTCACGACCAACGGTAAAGAAGGTCTGAACCTCATCTACCAGCAAAAGCCGGATCTCGTCGTGCTGGACGACATGCTGCCCGGCATCAGCGGCGCTGATGTTTGCATGGCGGTTAAGAACGACGCCTCGATCAGCCACATTCCGGTGATCCTCTACAGCGCTGGCCCGCGCATCCGTGAGCGCGACTTTATCCGCCAGATCGGTGCGACGGCTGCCATCAGCAAGCCCTTCAAGCCGAAGGACGTGGTACAGATGATCGGCAATGTCCTCATGAACGCCATGCCCGTGGCGGCTGCCGTCTAGGTAACGATCAACGCCGCGCTTCGAAAACTTACGAATAGAAAAACCTTCCCGACGGTGAGAAGGTTTTTTGTTACCTGTTCATCTCCCTTGTTGTACCTCTCGCCTGATAGTCGCGCTTCAAAAACGACCGCCCGCCCTCTCGCCGCATCGCATGACCCTCCTTTGAAGTCGCTTTAGCTGACTTGTCTTATGGTTAGCATCACGGCTTTAGCCTGATGCGGCGCAACCCGCCTCATATTTCTATAACCCTCCGCCTTGATCTCTGCGTCCTCCGCGCCTGTGCGTAGCCTCCTTTAGGGCTGCGGTTCAATTGTCTTTACTCGGCACTGTGTACTCGGTACTTATTATGCCCTACATTTACTTTCCGTTTGTGCCACAAACCCTTTACCAACCTTCTAGCAACTTGCTTAACAAACCCGCTCTCTCAAAATGGTTGGTGCCAACCGTCCTTAAAAGCTACCAAATGTTCTTCCAAATGGTCACCCTAAATGCTTTCACTTCGCTTATGCTGTTCATACGGGTAACCACATCTTGCCCCATTGCCCTGTTACTACGGGCTATCGCGTACTGAGCTTGCGAGGGTAGCCGATGTGGGTTGGGGATAGGGGTTTCGCCGCACCTTAACAACTTATTTCGCGCCGCCTCTGCCGCTTGTTCCGCACGTTGTGCATTTGACTGGTGACTGACGACTATAGACTGGAGACTTCGTTTGCAGCAAACGTTTCAGCAGCAGACTACTCACCTTTTTGCTGCAAATCTTCTGATTGGCACACAATTTGCCAATTGAAATTGCCGAAATCGGTACGTGCCAAATTTGCCAATTGCCTTACTCCCTTCCCCGTAGTAACAGGGAAGGGTTGGGGATGGGGTATCTGACATTACCGACACTGACAACTATGACGACATGACCGCCATAAAACACCCGTATGTCGTCGCCGCCGCCGCCGCCACAGCCGCCATAAAACCTTGGCGCTCTCTGTCTTTCCTTGGCGCACTTGGCGATTTGTAAATTTTCTTTAGCTGACGACCAACAAAAAAAGGAGCGCTTTCGCACCCCTTCTCAATAGAGCAATCAGTCGCAAACGGCTGGCGCTTAGTTGGGCGTTGGCTTGTTCGCGGGCAGCAGGTGGTAATCCTGCAAACCCACCCACACCGACGAATCGCGGGCAATCGCCAGTGAACGCACTTTTTCGGGGCTGAGCAGCACTTGCAGTGGCTCAAAATTGTGGTCATCCAAGCGGACGACGACCCGTTCCAGAGGCCCTGCGAAACCCACCTGCTGCACCACGCCATGCCCCACCAACTGACTTTGCAGGGCTTCCTGCTTGAGCGCCAGTTCGACTTCTTCAGGGCGAATCAGCAGTTCGACCGGCTGGTTTGAGAGATGCTCGGTATTCGGTGGCGCGGTTAAAGCCGTTTCACCCACATAAACGTGCGTCCCGTTGCGCTGCCCCGGTAACAGGTTGGCCGCCCCAAGGAAGGTGGCTGCAAAGCGCGTTTGCGGTCGGCGGTAAAGCGCGTTCGGCGTACCGACTTCCAGCAGCTTGCCGCCTTCGATGATGCCGATGCGGTCAGCCAGTTCAAACGCCTCATCCTGATCGTGGGTGACGAGAATGGTGGTGACGTTCAACTGACGCTGAATTTCGAGCAAGTTCTGCCGGAGTTGGGCGCGGATTTTGACATCCAACGCGCCGAAAGGTTCATCCAGCAGGAGAACGCTCGGCTCGTAGGCCAGCGCACGGGCGAGGGCGACACGCTGCTGCTGTCCACCGGAAAGCTGCCACGGCATCCGGTCGCCCATGCCTTCAAGGCCGATGAGCTTGAGGAGTTCGTTCACGCGCTTGTCCCGCACCACTTTCGACTGCTTGCGGATTTCCAGCCCGAAGCCGATGTTCTGGGCGGTAGTCATCTGGCGGAACAGCGAGTAATTTTGAAACACGAAACCCGTGTTGCGCTCCTGCGGTGTGAAGGTGGTGACATTACGCCCATCGAGCGACACCTGACCACCATCTGCTGGCAGCAAACCAGCGATCAAGCGCAGCAGGGTACTTTTACCGCTGCCACTAGCCCCCAACAGCACGAATAATTCGCCGGTTTGAATTTCCAGCGAAATGTCATCGACAATCGTTTGACTGCCGTAAACCTTACGCACATTATCCAGTATGATTGACATAGGCTGCCTGCTCCCTCACAACACTGCGCCGCAGGAGACGCATAACGATTAGAACAAGGATGGCAGTAACGCCAAGTAAAAGCGACATACTGTACGCACCGACATTGTTACGGTCGTTCAACGCACGAAACACGAACATGGTTGCTGTTTCGGTTTGACCTTCGATACCGCCGCCCACCACCGACACCGCGCCAAACTCGCCCAACGCCCGTGCCAGCGTCAGCACCACGCCGTACATAATCCCCGGCCAGATGTTTGGCAGCACGATACGCCGGAAGGTCAGCCATTGGCTCGCGCCCATCGTATACGCGGCTTGCTCCGGTTCGGTATCCAGTGTGGCGAGAACGGGGCCGACCTCACGGGTGACGAACGGCAGCGATACGAATGTTTTGGCTAACAAAATCCCCGGCAGTGCGAACACAATGGGGATGACAGTCGGGGTTAGCCAGCCATTGCGCCCGAACAGCACGATCAACGTGTATCCGGCGATAACCGGCGAGAATACAAAGGGTATATCGACCAGAATGTTGAGAAAGCGCCGCCCGCGAAAACGCTGACGGGTCAGCACCCACGCGATGATGATGCCGAACACGGTATTGAGCAGTACTGCGCCCAGCGTCAACACGAAGGTGACTTGCAGGGCGTGAACAACGTTCGGCTCGCTCAAGCTGGTGATGACCGGCTCGAAGCCGTTTTCCAGTGCGCGCTGCACAATGCTGATAATCGGTGCAATCAGCAGCACGGCGACATACAACAAGGCGATACCTAAGATCACAAAATGGAGTGGTTTGTGCGGTCTAATTTCACGCATGGCGACGCGACTCCACCAGATCAACCGTCAGGGTAATAACGAAGGCAATGACCAGCAGCACAACCGACACGGCGCTCGCCGCTTGCATGTTCCCCGACTCGACCTGTGTATACAAATACACGGTGGCAACCTGTGGGCGCTGCGCCACCACGATAATCGCACCGAACTCGCCCAGCGCACGGGCGAAACTGAGCAAGCCGCCGGTCACCACCGCCGGACGGATGGCCGGAAATATCACACGGCGAAAGGTATACCAATCCGAAGCCCCCAGCGTTTGCGCGGCTTCCTGTTGATTCGATTCCAGCGTCAGCAGCACCGGCTGTACGGCACGAATGACAAACGGGTAACCGACAAACAGCAGCGCCAGCACGATACCGGGCGGCGCAAACAACAGTTTGAAACCCAATTGATTTTGGAAGAAGCCGCCTATCGCCGTTTGCGGCCCGTAAAGCAGCACCAGCATGACACCCGTAACGAGCGTGGGAATGGCAAAGGGCAGATCAACCAGCGTGTTTAAGATGTCTTTGCCGGGGAAGCGGTAGCCCACCAGCACATAAGCGGTGAGTGTCCCCATAATGACATTGATGACCGTCATCACGGCGGCTGTCCATACGGTTAGCCAGATGGCGTTCAAGGCGGCGGGTCGAGATAAGTCGGCAAGGAAGGTATCCAAACCGGAACGAAAGCCCTCGACATTCACCACCACCACCGGAACGGCGACGAAAGCGAGCAAGTATATGACAGCCGAAAAACGCAGCAGCCATTTGCCCCATGCAGGGCGGGTACGGCGAGCCGCGCGACTGAAATCAGTACGACTATTCAAGGGTAAAGATGTCATCATGCCCTTAAGTTTATTGCAGGTCAAATCTAAGGTAGAGGGGTGGCCTATTTCATGACATTTGTCACCGAAATTCGACCCCGAAATAGGTTGCTACGATTATGGGAGGGTTTGTGACCCTCCCATATAAACATCAGACGACGTTAGCCGCGAATGCTGGTGATGATCGCCGTGATCGTGCCTTCGTCACCAAAGAAGGCTTTACGGGCGGCTGCCCAGCCATCAAATTCCTCAATGGTGAATTGATCGGCAACCGGCGGGTAAACCAGCGGCACGGGGCTGGAGCTTGTTTCCGGCGGGGTTCCATCTTCAACATTAACATTATAAGCAGCCGCAACTTCCTCGTTCACCGGGCGGAAACCATGTTCAGCGAAGATCGTTTGGGCTTCGGGCGACCACAAGAAGTCGATGAATGCCTGGGCAACTTCACGCGTACCGTGCTTGTCGACATACACATCCACGAGGGCTACGGGGTTTTCAATGAGCAGGGTTGATGACGGGTACACGATGTCGTATTCGCCGTTCTTTTGCAAACCCGCGTAAACTTCATTTTCGTAAGTAATGGCAACGTCGCCCACACCGCGTTCGAAAGTCAAGAAGCTCTCGCGTCCGTCTTTGTCGAAGGCAGCAATGTTGGTGACGAGCTTGGTGAGGAACGCTTCTGCACCTACGTCAGTGGCTTCAAAACCTTCGACGTTACCACGACGAGCTGCGCCATAGGCACCAAGAATGTTCCACTGTGCGCCGCCGCTGGTCGCAGGGTCAGGGGTGATAATCTCCACGCCATCCGTTGCTAAATCCACCCAGTCGGTGATGCTCTTGGGGTTGCCGGGGCGAACCGCCAGCACGACCAGCGAATCGGTCACAATACCTTTAGCGGCATTATCTTTCCAGTCGTGGGTGATAAGTCCTGCATCCACGAGGCGGGTGACATCCGGCTCGATGGACAAACCAACGATGTCGGCCTCAAAGCCGCCCGCCACAGCACGCGACTGCGAACCAGAAGCAGCGTAGCTTTCGAGGATATTGACCTGCTGCTTGGTTTCTGCCAACCACTTGGCTTGGAAGGCCGGAATGATGTCGCCATAGGCTTCACGCGGGACGGCGTACCCGACGAGTGTGAGGGTGATGGGCGCGGGTGCGTCCTGCGCGGCGACCGGCGCGATAACGGCGCCGATAGACAGTGCCATCAAAATGGCTGCGTTACGAATAGTACGTTTCATGCTCGATATGCTCCTTAAACTCGGTACCAAATCAGACGATTGAATAGTGAATGGACAGATGAATTAACGACAGCTACAACAACACGATAAGCTGCGACAACCCACAAGTTCACGCGCCCGCAAGGGCGGCTCAATCGAAAGCCGGACAGAGTAGAGATGCATTTCGCCAAATTCCTTTCAGATTACTGTTGTATACCGCGCATCAGTACGCGGCTGACTTCGGGGCGGGTAAATTCTTCTGGCAGCAGTTCGCCGCGCGAGAGTTTTTCGCGCACCTGCGTACCACTAAGAACAACGTGTTCGCTCTTATCGTGTGGGCAGGTTTTGAGGCTGACCACCTGACCGCAAGCCTTGCAATAGAAGGTGTGCTCGAAAAACAGCGGCGTGATGCCCAGTTCTTCCGGCGTGAATTCGTCAAAGATGTAGTGGGCGTCGTAGCTGCCATAGTAGCTGCCCACACCGGCATGGTCACGCCCAACAATAAAATGGGTGCAGCCGTAGTTCTTGCGTGCCATCGCATGGAAAATGGCTTCACGCGGGCCAGCGTAGCGCATCGCGGCGGGGAATACCCCCAGCAGCACTCGCGAGGCCGGATAGTACGACGAAAGAATCGCCTGATAGCTTTCCACACGCACAGCGGCGGGAATGTCATCCGACTTGGTTTCGCCCACCAGCGGGTGAAGCAGCAAACCGTCGACAATTTCCAACGCGGTTTTTTGGATGTATTCGTGGGCGCGGTGGATGGGGTTGCGGGTTTGGAAGCCGACGATGCGCCGCCAGCCGCGTTCGGCGAAGATCGCACGGGTTTGCAGGGGCGTATAGCGCAGTTCGGCAAACTCGGATTGGGCACGTAACGGAAGGTCGATGACATCCACCGAACCCGCCAGCAGCACCTCGCCCTGCTTATACAAACGGGCGACACCGGGGTGCTTTTCCTCGGTGGTTCGGTAAACATTTTGCGCCTCAACCTCACGGTCGTAAGTGTATTTCTCGGTCACGTCGAGGATCGCCAGCAGCCGTTCACTGCTGTCTGTTGGTTCGACTAATGCGACCGCCTGCCCGACCTGAATACCGGCGCCAAGTTCAGCACTAATCGCCAGCGTTACCGGAATAGTCCACGGCAGCCCATTGGAGAGGCGCATATTATGGACGACCGAGGTGTAATCCGCCTGCCCCATAAAACCCGTCAGTGGGCTAAGCGCACCAATGGCGATCATTTCGAGATCCGCCACATTCAGGTCGCTCAGGATAATGCGTACCAGACCGTTAGCGCGTTCGATGGCTGTTTGCCGCGCATCCCCCGTCAGTTGGCGGTTGATGAGCGTGCCACCGTGGGCGGCGATCTGCGGGAATACTTTGGTCATGAGGCTGCTTCCACTTCCAGTACAGGGATTAAGGCATGTTGTTCGAGATAAGCGACGATTTTACCTACACTTTGTTCGATGCTTTCTTGATCGGTACGCAGCGTAATTTCGGGGTTTTCCGGTGCTTCATACGGGTCATTCACACCCGTAAAACCCTTGAGTTCGCCCGACATCGCTTTGGCGTATAAGCCCTTCACATCGCGCGAGGCGCATACTTCCAGCGGTGCGTTCACATACACTTCAATGAAGTTGGTGGTGTTCTTGCGAACGCCATCCCGCGCTTCACGGTAGGGCGAAATAAATGAGGCGACCACGCCGACACGGTTGCGCGACAGCAGTTTAGCAACGAAGCTCACGCGCTCGATATTCTTATCGCGGTCTTCCTTGCTAAAGCCGAGATCGCGTGTCAAGCCTTCACGTACCGTATCGCCGTCCAGCCGCTCGATCAGCAAGCCACGGTTGTGCAGTTCTTTTTCCAGCGCCACCGCGACGGTGGTTTTGCCAGCACCGGAAAGGCCGGTCAGCCAGAGTGTAAAGCCTTGTTGTGTCACAGTATCGAGTTCTCCTCTAATGCATTTGATAGGTTACGCAAGCCGGTTGCGTATTTTGAGATAAACGTTTTCAATAACTGATCCTTGAGGGATGATTTTACGCCGCAGCGTGCCTATCTTTAAATTTGAAACGGGTATTTGTGCGTTCTTCTAGAGCGATATTAATGAGCTGTTCAACGGTCGTTGGCTGACGCACTGTACCCTTGGGTAGATTATCGATCACAATCTCGGTGAACGAAGTTCCCGCTGTTTTTGGAATATGCAGATAATACAAAACATCATTATCAGTCAAATTGTAGCGCGGAACACCCATGACGATTATCGACTCCGTAACATTTCGGTTAGCCTGAAGACAGCTTCATAGAAGTGTATCCGCAGCCTTGCATTTTCGACTAAGTGCACCTGAATTAGGGCGCAAGTATACATCTTCACACCAAAAAAGATAAAGATAATGGCGCTATAAGGCGCGATTTGCGGTAAAAATGTGTCATTTGTCATCCACGATCCAGCGTCGCGATGTGAATACCACACTCGGTTTTTTGATGCCCTGCCCAGCGTCCAGCACGTTTATCCTGCTCGCCCGGTGCAACCGCTTTCGTGCAGGGGTAGCAGCCAATCGTCGGGTAATTCTGGTCATGCAGCGTATTGTAGGGCAGGTCATGGGCATGGATATACATCCACACCATTTCCTCTGTCCACGTTGCCAGCGGCGAGATTTTCACATTCCCCCGTTTTGCATCCCAACTGACGATGGGTGTCGTTTTGCGACCGGATGATTGGTCACGGCGTAACCCGGTCACCCATGCGCTGTAGCCACCAAGCGCTTTATCGAGCGGCGCGGTTTTGCGCATTCCGCAGCAGAGATCCGGTTGGTGTGACCAGAGTGCTGCGCCATAGGCTTCCGTTTGCTGTTCGACACTCAATTCAGGCCGAACGCGAATCAGCTTTAGCCCCAAACGCGCTTCTACTTCGTCGATCAGGTTATGAGTCTCAGGAAACAGCAGCCCTGTATCCAATGTCAGGATGGTCGTGTCTGGCGCAACCTCGCTCAACATGTGCAGCGTAACAATACCGGTGGGCTGAAAACTGGTCACTACCGCCAAGCCCTCGCCGTAGCGTTGGGCAGCCCAACGCAGGATGTCCGGCGGGTAGGTATTTTCGAACTGCACATTTAAAGTATCAAGGTCGGTTGTTTGCTGGCTCATGTTCATCCTAAGCAATAAAAAAGCCCCGGAAATTGTCCGAGGCTTGCTTCGCTGGCTGAAAACCTGCTTTACGCGCGCCGAAACGGACTTACTGATTCAGTAGTCTTATGACACAGACAACAACACATCAAACAGTTCAGGTGCATCACCAATATCCTATAACAGCGACAAATAAAAAACCCAGCGTTGTAAGCCGGGTTTCGTGTCATTCATTCGCAGTTGGCGCTTAGAAACACAAAGCCGTGCTACAACCCGTGGTCGTAACCATGTTACACAGACAACACATTGGACAATACATTGTTGACATGGACTTTGTTTCTACCAAATTTCACAAGCTGGTAGGATTATAGGCATCATCCACGGGAAATGTCAAGCCGTTGGGGGAAACTCATCTGTTTGTCGCAGCCAATCTAGCCCCTTGCCCCGCAGCCCGACGACTGCACCGATTACCGTGAGAGCGGGGGTGCTGATTTCAGCCGCGACAGCTAGGGCGGGTAAAGTGTCCAATGTCCCCTCAACCGTGCGCTGCTGGGCGGTTGTCCCCCACTCGATGCAGATCGCGGGTGTATCGGCGGCGATGCCTTCCGCTTGCAAACGGGCGGCAATATGGGCGAGGTTGTTAACACCCATCAGCAGTACCAGCGTCCCCAAACGGGCGGCAGCAGCCAACGCGGTGTAATCAATTTCCGACTCGGCGGTATTCGGGTCGGCGTGTCCGGTGAACACGGTGAAGGCGCTGGCGACCTGCCGATGCGTCACGGGAATACCGGCGTAAGCGGGTACAGCAATCGCGCTGCTCACCCCCGGTACCACCTCGAACGGGATTCCCGCCGCGTGGCAAGCCAGCCCTTCTTCCCCGCCGCGCCCGAACACGAACGGGTCACCGCCCTTGAGCCGCACCACCAATTTGCCCTGCCGTGCATGGTCGATCAGCAGGCGGTTGATGTCCTCCTGCGCCAGCCGGTGTTTCTTCGGCAGTTTGCCCACGTCAATGCACTCGGCATCCACCCGAACTTCGTCAAGGAGCGCCATTGGAATCAGGCGGTCGAACAGTACCACATCCGCCTGCTGCAAGATTTTCAAACCCTTGACCGTGATGAGGCCAGCATCACCCGGCCCCGCGCCAACCAGTACCACTTTACCTGTCATACAGCCTTACTACCTTTAATATCCTTCGCTTCCCCCAAAAGCATGTGTATGACATGATTGATGGTTTTGGAATCGACCAGATAAACGTTACAGTTGTATAGTCTCCACCAGCTCAACGATTCGCGCCTCAGGATTTGTCATGATGCTGCCTTGAACCCGCGCCCAGACTTGACGCATCGCCGCCAGCAGCCCTTCAGCTTGGGCGACCGTCTCAAACTCAAGTTCAATAATCGCAAAGTTGGAATTATCGACGGGGCGCAGGATGCGGTAGCGCTGCACCCCCATCTGCCGCCGCCCCACAGGATCACTATCGAATGCCTGCTTCCAACCCTCAAAACTCGGAACGGGATGTTCAATTTGCAAGACGAACATGGGATTTGTCCTCTCTACAAATAGGCATAAACAGTTACCAAGCAAAGCCGACTATAACGCCGATGCTTAAATCGCGCATCGAGCGGCGCTTTTACGGTTGGTCGCTCTTGACCTGTTTGAGCGCTGCCGACAGCCAATAGTCACACGGTTCGGGGCAGCGTATCCCATCGGATGCACCCGCCCACACCGGCTGGCGAACGCAGCCCCCGCATACCTGCGCCATCACCTGCTCGTAAGCTGATTCGTGCAGCCACCTCAGATCGCGGTAGCGTCCGGTTTGGCGGCAGAGAAGGGCTTCTAAAGAGCCGCTTGCCGACACATGGCTGCCCAACACGCCGGGGTAAACCGTTTCGACAACCGCTAACACACGATAGGGGTCGCCATTGGTTATCACACGCCAGCCGCGTGGCAAATCGGCGCTGGTCGCGAGGGGGCGAAAGGGATTTTCGCGCACGCGGGTTCGCAGCGCGTCCGGCGTGGTTATCGTCTCGTTTGGCTGGTCGTCGTCCGCGTGGCGCACATCACTGGCCGTAATGCGAAGCTGCCCGAAAGTGAAGGGTAAATGCGTCATCATCCGCCGCACTTCATCCAGCGCCGCCAAGGGGAAACAGTCCCATTGTGAAGTAGGAGGCGGTTGTAGTCTGTTCCTTATAGTATCCGCTTGAGCCTCGGCAACCAATTCGAGGATCGCCGTTTGTAACTCGGCCTCAACACCAACCGGCGGCGTGTAATAAACCCTTCGCCCGTTGATCACGGTTGGCTCGTTAATCCGGTGTGAATCCAACCCCAGCTCTCGCGGGACATCAATCGTGGTATGTGAACCACTGGCGAGAAAATAAGGAACGACAATCAGTGTGGGCGCGTGTGTCAGGTTATAGACCTCGGCAACCGCTGGCGTGTCATCAAGGTAAACCGCTGCGACTTCAGCGGCTAAACCCGTTTGGCGGATGGCTTCGGCTTGGGCTTCGGTCGCTTTGCGGCTTTCGGGGTTGCGACGCGTGCTGTGCCCGACAATGGCTACCGCTGTTTGCTCCGGCCTACAGTTCAGCCTGCGCAACGCATCCTCTACACGCTGCCGAACCATTTGCCCCAGATAAGGGTGTTCGCTCAAGGTGCGTGTATAACGTATCGTGCGCCCATTACGCTCCGTAACCGCACCCGTCAGCCCCATCTCGGCGGGGATAACCGTTTGGGTGAAGTAACCCTGTGCCGTGAACAGCGGTACAACCGTAATGTCGCTTGCAGCCAGCGAATCAAACACCGTATGGAAGGAAGGCTGCTCTTTCCAGAAGGCCGCCGTCACCTCATCCGCCGCGTGCAGCCTCCGCAGCGCATCCACCTGTGCCCACACCACACCTGCTGTTTCAGGACTGATGTGCGACCCATGCCCCGCGAGGACAACGGCGGTTTTCATAATGGACGGTCTACCGTTTCTTGGATAATCTGCTCGAAGGCTTGCCGTGCGCTTTCAATATCCCCCTCGCGCAGCGTATCGAGAATCGACGACTCCATCACCCGCCGCCAGAGTGCTGCCCGTTCCGGTTGTGAGGCAATCTTATCCTGTACCGCCGTTCTTGCTTCCCCAAGCCATGCCGCTAGTGTGCCGTATTCCACGCCAATCAGGTCGCTAATTTGTTCCCGTATGTGCGAGACCAATTCCGGTGACGCACCGCCGGAGAAAACCCCAATCCTTACACTGCCGCGCTCAATCGTCGCCATATTCATAAAATCATGTTCACCCTGCGCATTCACCGCGTTCGCCAGCGCACCGATTGACCGCGCCTCGTTTACGATCTGTTGGTTTAGGGCTGCGTCGCTGGTCGCAGCGAATACCAGCAGCGGTTCAAGTTCTGCCAACATGCCCGATTTGTAAGCGGTTTGATGTACCGCGATTTGCCCCGACTCCGCCAGCGCAGCCAGTTTGAGGTGAAGCTGTGGGCTGATTACCCAAATTCGCGCCCCAACATCCAGCAAACTCTGTACTTTACGCACAGCAACCTCCCCCCCGCCCACGACAACGCAGACACGACCCTCCAGGTTGAGCATTACCGGATAAAACGCTGCCATACGCCCCTCATTGTGGTTATATGTCCCTCACCCCACTGAAGTTTAACCGCTGTTAATTCATAACTAATAGATGGGATTTACGAATCCTCTCATCCATGAAATTCAGACATTTACACAAGCTGTTTTCACAGTATCGCGACTGAAAGCCGCATTTTAATCGTCTGCGTGGATATATAGAGCCGCTACAGCTAGGATAACCCACTGTCTTATCATAAGGAGTGGTTCATGAAATTTCGTTATTTTACTGTAAGTCTTTTACTGGGTTTATTGGTAATTGGTTTTGTTCCGGTTGGCGCACAAGATGCAATTGAGTGTGAAGCAGGTTTTCGCCTTTTTGACCATGAACTGTTAGCAACGGATCCCGTATGTGTGCCTGAAAAAGCACAGCGGATTGCAATGATGGAAACGATTGGTGTTGAACTCATGCTGATAGAGAATGTTCCACCTGCCGTCAAAATGCAAGCATATGTGGATCAGCTCAATGCCAATTTCCCTGCACTAGAGCCACAAATCACCAGTTTCTTCGAGGAAATCCCCGATGTTGGCTTTGTACCGCCGAACTTGGAAGTACTGGTAGCTGCAAAACCCGATTTGATCATCGCCTATGATTTCTTAATTGATGCGTCGGATGCACTTAATAGTATCGCACCGACTGTTTTTATGCGTCTCATACAGAATGTCGATATCGAAGAGGCATTTGATTTCCACGCCACTTTATGGAACCAAAGTGAAGACGCCGAGAATTTGCTGGAAACCTACCAGACCCGAGTAGCAGCTTTGAGCAAGGTTATTAAGCCGGTCATTGATGGTAAATCGGTTATTGTCGGACGGTATGATGCGAGCGGGCTTTTGTTCTTCTCCAATAACTCGGCCTATGCAGTTTTGGAAGATGCAGGCTGGGAACCCTCGACTGATTTCGCAGAAAAACTTGCTACCACACGCGAAACATTCGCTTATGGTGCTCAACCCGTGACATTGGAAGAACTGTCGGTAGTGGATGGCGATTATTTATTCGTGTACCCGATTGTAGAAGGCGGCGACGCTGAGCAATTGCAGACGGATTTTGATGCGTTATTAGAAAACCCTCTCTTACAAGGGCTATCGGTAGTTAAAAACCAACAACTGCATGTTGTCGAATCGCTCTGGAACTTTAACGGTATCTTATCTGCACATTACATTATTGATGATCTGTGGCGCGTTCTGGGTGGCGAAGAACCGACTATCCCGAACCCATTCACCTTGGTTGAGGCTGAAGCAACACCCGAAGCCAGTGGTTAAGGATCATCTATTTTTGCGGAGGAAACCATATGATCCAAGTCACGGACAAGATTGATAAAGGCTATATCCATATGGAAATCGGCGAACATGTGGATGAGAACAACACCCAAAAGTATTTGGATCGTTTTACGCAGATGATCGAGCGACAAGAGCATGTGGGTGTGGTTTTTCATTATACCGGTGGCAGACCAAAGAAAACAAAAGCTGCTAGCTCTTTGGAAGACGCATGGCTGCGTGCGCATCGGTCAGAAATTGGCCGCTATTGCAGCGGTATTGCAATGATTGCAACACCGGGAATTGCAAGTTTGCTTCAGAAAATTGTCCTCAAGGGTGTGGGGCAGCGCGTTTTTGGTTGTGACTGCGAAATGTTCTATTCACTTGCAGATGCCGAAGCGTGGTTTGAAAAGCGAAGCAGCAAAAGCACATCACGCAGGTCTCAGGCGTGATTAAGATAAGGTTTTATGCGTACCGGATCTATTTATTCAGGTGCGTTTAGATCGAACTATCCGAGAAGTTAAGCAAAGGAAGACTCTTCATGTTATTTCGCCGTTTATCTGCATTTGTGCTGATAGCGTTGTTCGCTATCGGTTTGGTTCCAGTCGTTGCACAGGATGCCCCCACATTCCCCGTAACGATTGAACACCAGTACGGCAGCACCACCATTACCGAAGCGCCGAAGCGTGTGGTCGCCATCGGCTTTACCGAGCAAGACTTGCTGCTCTCGGTCGGTGTGACACCGATTGCCGCCCGTTACTGGTACGGTGACGAAACCAATGTTATTTTCCCGTGGGCAGTGGATAAGGTCGAAGGGGATGCGCCCATCGTCTTGAATATGCCCTTTGGCGCTTTGAACCTTGAAGCCATTCTCTCACTCGATCCTGACCTGATTAGTGCCGTCACTTCCGGTGTAACCGAGGACGAGTACAAGCTCCTTTCAGAAATTGCGCCGACGATTGTTCAATCCGGCGATTACATCAACTTCGGTATGCCGTGGCAAGCAGCGACCCTCTTGGTGGGTGAGTCCGTTGGTAAACTACCCGAAGCTGAAGCCGCCGTTGCCGATGTCGAAGCCAAGTTTGAAGAAGTTCGTACTGAACATCCTGAATACGCCGAAAAGTCCATCGTCGTAGCCTACTACAGCGAAGGTACATTCGGTTTTTATACCGATCAAGATGCACGCGGCCGCTTCTTTACCGAACTCGGTTTCAACATTCCGCAAGAATTGGTTGAAATCGCCGGTGAAGCCTTCTATGCCAACATCAGCAACGAACGCTTTGACCTGTTGAATCAAGATGTCATCGCCATCGTCAACTTGCAGTTCGTCACCGGTGGGCGCGAAACCATCGAGGCCGATCCGCTGTTCAGCCAGCTCGACGCTGTTAAAGAAGGTCGCGTTGTTTATCTGGATGTGAACTCGGAAAACGCGCTGGGCTTTAGCTCGCCCTTGAGCTTGCCCTATGCCCTCGATGCCGTGCTGCCCCAGCTCGAAGCCATGTTCCCTGCTGCCGAAACTGCCGCTGTAACCTGCGAAGCCGGTTTACGTGCGTTTGCGGGTGTCTGCATTCCAGAAAATCCGCAGCGTGTCGTCACCATCACCGACTCGGATCTCGACGCAGTGTTAGCACTCGGCGTAGACCCGATTGGTATCACCAATGGGCGTGGACAATCCACCCCGCCACGCTACCTGAGTGCATCCATTCCAGAAACGGCTACCGTCGTTGGTGATTTCTTCACCCCCAACCTTGAAGCAGTTCTCGAACTTGCGCCCGACCTCATTCTGGCGGCAGGGCTGGCAGATCCGGCAACATTGGAACAACTGAATGCCATTGCCCCTACCGTTGATACCTATGTAAATGGCTATGACTGGAAAACCCATTTCCAAACCGTTGGTGATGCGTTGAACAAGTCTGCCGAAGCCGAAGCCTTCCTAACCGGCTACACCGACCGGATTGCTGAACTGCAAACCACGCTGGCCGACAATCTGGATGACCAGTTCATTGTCGCCCGTTGGAGTGCCGATGGTCCGCAGGTCATGGCACCGATCACATTTGTGAGTGCTGTCCTGTTCGAACTCGGTCTGTCCTCGCCGGAAGAAATTCCAGAATTGGAAGGTGGTCACGCCCACTCTGCACCCCTGAGCCTCGAAACGCTGGGTGTCATTGATACTGATTGGGCATTCCTTGGCACGCTGCAAAGCGAAGGCGACGCAGTAGATGCCTTTGAGGCAGTTAAAGAAAACCCGCTGTTCCAGGCGCTAGAAGTGGCGAAGAATAACCATGTCGTGTTCGTCGATGGTTCGCTGTGGACGAGCAGCGGTGGCCCGCTGGCTGTCATGCTGGTGCTAGACAATGTAGAGGCTGCATTTACAGGAGCACAGTAACCTTATGTTGAAATCCCAAGCACAGGTTAAGACAGATAAAGCCGAGCGTTACCTCAAGGCGTTGTGTAACCACTTCAGCCATAAGGTGCAGGCCACCTATGATGAAAATCATGGCAGCGTGCAGTTCGCGATGGGATCGTGCGAGATGGACGCCAACGCTGACACCCTATCTTTCGCCGTTCAAGCTGAAAACGCTGAAGGCTTGGAACAGGTGAAGGATGTTGTTGGGGGGCATCTGGAACGGTTCTCCGGCGCAGATGCGCTTCAGGTGACTTGGCAAGATCAAGCCTAAAATGTCTTTTAAAGAGAAGAACTGGATGCGCATCCGGTTCTTCTCTTTTAAGCTGCTGGTGATTTAGTAAGTGCGGATCATCCAACTCAACAACTTGCAAAAGCACAATTGCAGGGGTGCGATACATTGCGTCCGCACCACCAATCCACATCGATCACTTATTTGCACCAGCCCTTTTAGATTTAGCAGTTGATTGTTAGGAGCAATGTTGGAATGAAATTTCGTATGAGTATATTGGTCGCCGCTGTTTTGCTGATGAGTATGCAGTTCGCCGCCGCACAGGATACAACTACCTGTGAAGAAGGCTTCAAGTTGTTCGACCACGAACGGCTGGCGTCTGAACCTGTATGTATTCCCGAAAATCCGCAGCGTATCGTGTCGTTGGATATGCCCGCCACCGAATTCTTGCTGCTGAATGATATTCCGATTGTCGGTGTGTTCGGTTACGCAGCCGATGAAATTTCGGCAGTGACACCCGGTTTTGCCGATGAACTTGCGGACATTCCGCGTTTCGATTGGCCGCCGAGTTTAGAACTGGCGACCAGTTTGAATCCTGACCTGATCGTGGCCTTCAAAGACTCGTCACTATTCTATTCGGGCATGGATCAAATCGCCCCATTGGTGGTTTACGATGCCGCTTATGCAACCGATTGGAAGTCATCAACCTCTTTCTGGAGCGAAGTTTTCAGCAAAGAAGATGCTTATGCCGATATGCTGGAAATCTACGACGCGCGTGTTGCCGAATTGCAAACCGCGTTGGGTGAAGATCGCGGCGAGTTGAAAGTGTCGGCCTTCGTCCCCAGCCCGACTTACCCGATGATGTGGTTGGTCGACTCGGCGCAGGGTGTGGTGTTGAATGACGTTGGTGTAGGCCGACCGGATTCACAGGCAACTAACTTCGCCGACGGTGGTTATGTCGAAGGTGGCGCGGATTACGGTTTCGTCGCTATTTCCGAAGAAACATTGAATCTGGTAGATGGTGATGTCATCTTCATGTTTACCTACCCCTCGACGGATGATGCTGAGAACACCGAGATCAACACCTATCTTAAAGACTACTACGAAAATGATCCTGTTTTTAACGCTCTCAGCGGTGTGAAGTCCGGTAACGCGCATATCGTCGGGCCGCACTGGTTCCGCGCCCAAACCTATCTAGCGGCAAACTTGATCCTCGATGATCTGTTCACCTACCTAACCGATGCCGAGCCGGTGATCCCAAGCCCTGCGGCAGAATACGTGACGGCTGAACCCGCCTCGTAACACTTGCTCATATCAAAAGTGCCAAACCGCAGCGGCTTGGCACTTTTCCACCTCAATCCAATTCAGTCACATCAATTTTATGAACCGCATATGTAAACAGGGTTTCAACGACTTTCGCGCATCACCCTAATAACCAATGGTGCATGTTTGCATTTGAACCTTTGTAAGCCGTTCTGGATAGGCTTATTTGCCCCGCATAAGTGTCTTAAGCCCTTCTCCCTTGCGTGCGGCTGAGGAGGGTTGGGATGAAGGGGTTAGACTTGCACTACTGGTTAATACTTCTGAACAGTCGCGCACTCAGTCCTATAAAAAAGGTTTGCCGCTGGCAAATCCTGCCTATGCTCCCTCGCCCTTATTGAAATCGATAGCGCCAAATTTGCCATATGTCATCACTAACGACTATCGACTTTCACCTCACTCGGCAGGAGCAAACGGTCAGACCCATCCGGTAAACGTAGGGCTTCGTTCGTGGTCGAGTCTCGCAGTTGCACACTAATCAGCCCCACATCATTTGGTGCATCGGCGTAAATCGGTATCTTGTAAGTTTCGGAGACAAAATAATCGGGCTGGTGGCGCACATCCGCCGCCCCGATGAAAAAACTGCTCGTCGTCCCCCACGCCTCGCTCACCGCGCGGTTCACAAGCTGCACCGTCGGTGGGTATGGCACCTCCAACGGACGCAGCGCCCGCCAGAACAGTGTCACGTTCAGCGTTTCCCCTGCCACCACGCGCGTCTGGTCGAGCGTGTAACCCAGCAGTTCGTAGGCATCGCCGAATGTCGCATGAACTGGCGTTTGCATCGCTGCTGGAGCATCCAACGGTGACCGCAGCCGAAACCAATCGGTTTGCGGTTGAATATACAAGCGGTTCACCACCGCGAATCCCACTACGCTAACCATCACCACCTGCGCAAAACGCCCATATAAGCGGCTTTCTCTCGTAGCGGATGGGCTGAGACTCTCTCGCCCCCGCACCGCAAACACCCCCGCGATCACCACACTCACCAGCGATAACACCGGTGAGATGTTCTCCACCAGTGTCCCCGGTCGCGAAAGACTAATCACATGCTCTCCCGCTGGCACATTCACACTCAATAGGCCGAACTCGGCGTTCGGGAACACCGCCACCGGAACACCGTCAATCGTCGCCGCCCAACCGGGGAAATAAAACTGCCGGAAGTGGACTTCCTGTGGCTGTTCTGCCTTATAGCGGTAAGTCATCGCTCCCTCGCGGGTCAGCGCCTCGCCCTCACCATCGCGCGTGATGAAGTCCACCCGCAGCGGATCGTTCACATACGACTCGATGTCCGGCGTATCGTAAGGGATTCCCTCGCCCCAGATCGGCTTGAACTCGTCGTAGCTCGTCCCACCGAACGAATAGGTGTCCATCTCGTAGCGAATGAAGTCCGCTGCCGAAAGCTGGCTAAAATCCAACGACTCACGGCTGGGGTACAACGTTGGCATCGCCGAAACAAACACCACCACCAGCATTGCCCCCGAACCCCACACTTGCCAGCGTCGGGGCAGCAGGAGCAAACTACTCGCCCCCATCAGCGCGAAAAAGATACCCCCCAACCGCAGCACCCGCCCCGGAAACCGGAGCTGCCCTAATAACGGCACCTTCAGCCAGAAGTCGAGCGAGATGGGCAGAAGCAGGAAAATAACAAACACCCCTGCTGCACCCCACACCAGCGCCAGCCGGTACTTTCGCTTCACCACCAGCCCCACCAACCCGACCGCTGCCAGCACCCCCGTCAACAAACCGATGCTGTCTGGCAGATTACGGTTCAGGTCGCTCAAATCCGGCGCAAACGCAGGCAGAAACAATTGGTAGGGCTGCAAGAAGCTGGCACTCAACACATTCGGCAGGTTATCCGCCCCTTCCGAAACTTGAATGTACGGCAGTTCCAGCACCATCGGCAGTAGGAATATCATCGCAATACCTGCCCCCAGCACCAACCCACCGCCCACTGCCACCCACCGCCCTAGCCATCGCTTATCCCACCGCGCGAACCACAGGCACAGCAGGGGCGCACCCGGCGCAACGAATAACCCCACCAGCACCGCCGTCGGTTGGTGTGCCAGCAGAATCAACCCGAACACGGCACCCAACGCACTCACACGCCGCAAACTCGGCTGGTCGGCAAGTCGAATAATCACCAAAAACAACCACGGTACTAGCGCCGAGGCAGTCATCTGGGCGATGCTGCCGATGTTCCACACCCCTTGAAACGCCGACGGTGCATATGCCCATAACGCCGCCCCCACCAGCGCCATCGGAACAGGCAGCCAGCGGCGGCCAAGTGCGTAAACACCTGCGCTGCCCAGCATCCAACCCACTGCCACGATCAGCGTGAAAGCCAGCGATGCGCTTATGCCCAGCACGCCGAGCAACCCGCCCAACCATGTCGCCAGCGGTGCGTAAAAGTTGAACACCGGATAACCATAACCAAGATGGAAATAGGGTATCCAGCGTGGGTACAGGTCGCCGTTCTGCATCAGTGTAGTCATCGCGAAAATCCGGTGAACATGGAACACGCCGTCCGCCGTGTTAATGACCCAATCACCGTTAAAGGTCGGCAGGATAGCCACCAACGGCAGCAGCGCCGCTGCCAGCAAGCCGCTGTCAAATTGTGTGCGTAATCGTTGGAGTCTCGTCATGTAAATATCATCGTCAAATAAAGGTATGATCTAAAAGCATATTTAAAAGGTCGCATAATTATTATGTAGGGAGGAGGCGTGCCTCCTCCGCGCTACCGACCACAAACAATGTCTTTTCGTAGGGGCGGATTTAGATCTCATCCGTTTTCTCCCAAACATCGAATTTTCAGACAGGTGCATTAGCCATCTCACCCTCGCCTATAAGTGTACCCTACCCGATGATGACTGCCTTTTTCCAGCCCCATATAAGCAGTGGGAACACGCATTGCACCAACATCAGCTTTGCGATACACTTCTGCCCTCTGCACATAATAGAGTAAAGTCCAATCGTGAGTCAGGCACCCACGTCCGACCCCATTATCCAACAAGCACTCGCAGCCGCCATTGCTGTAACCCAACATGCCTACATCCCGTATTCGAATTATCCTGTCGGGGCTGCCCTTCGCACAGTCGATGGCATATTCTTTAGTGGTTGCAATATCGAAAACGCCTCCTACCCCGCGACGATCTGTGCCGAACGTACCGCGCTCGTCAAAGCCGTGAGCGAAGGACACCGCCAGTTTGATCTGTTGGTGGTCGTCACCAAAAATGCGGGTTCACCCTGTGGCATCTGCCGCCAAATGCTGTACGAATTTGCGCCGGATATGCGCGTCATCTTAGCCGATTTAAACGGTAATATCACCTCCGACACCACCCTTTCCGGCCTGCTGCCCGACGGCTTCGGGCCGAACCGCTTACCCCGCTAATCAAGCCGATGATGACAACCCTATCACCATTCCATCAAGTCGCTGTTTTGGTAAGATTACCCTACCCAAAACACGTCTATAGTAAACAGCAAATAGGCTCTAAAAAACCTTTTATAAAACTTCATTCAACACCTAATTTCTCCCCTCCTGCCTGTACACAGTACGGTTTCCGGTATACCTAAATGTCACGACCTGAACGCGCCTTCCGAACACAGGCCATCATTCTTAAACGCCGCGACTTTGGTGAAGCGGATCGTATTCTGACGATCTTCACCCCTGACCGTGGCAAGCTGGATGTTATCGCCAAAGGTGCGCGGAAACCGACCAGCACCAAGACCGGCCATGTGGAACTGTTCACACGGACGGATATGCTGATTCACAAAGGGCGTGACCTCGACATCGTAGCGCAGGCCGAGATGAACATGCCTTATCTCGGCGTGCGCGAGGATCTGGTGCGTGGGGCATACGCCAGCTACATCGCCGAACTGCTCGACCGATTCACTGGCGAAGCCGACGAGGATTACGAAGAACTCTTCGAGCTGATGGACGACACACTCGACCGCCTGTGTACCGAAGCTGACCCGCGCTTGGCCGTGCGCTACTACGAAACCCAACTGCTCGATCTGGTCGGCTTCCGGCCAGAACTCAGCGAGTGCGTGGTCAGCCGCGAAACAATTGAGGCCGAAGATCAATTCTTTAGCTATCCAATGGGCGGTGTGGTCAAACCGGGATACGCCCACGATGGCATGGGTGTCGTGCCGGTCAGCGTCACGACGCTCAAACTCCTGCGACACATGCAGCGCAGCCCATTTAGCCATGTCAAAACATTAACCATTCATCCCGCCCTACACGAAGAGAGTGAACGTATTCTATTGGGTTACATGACATTTTTATTGGAACGCAAGTTACAGAGTGTAGATTTTATCCGGCGCATCCGGCAAGTATGAAAACTGTACAATTTTACAGAATCGTTATATCAATTTAACCTCTACGCTATTTATCATTCGGACAGCAGTAGAGTCAGGGGGGTAGGTTTGTTACTAAAATGGGGAACTCAGACGTGATCGAAGGGGAAACCATGCAGAACGCAGCCGAGTTGTCGAGTGAGGCCATTGTTGTTGCCCTGCAAAAAACCGCCGAACTCGCGCCAGAACTGCGTCTGCCTTATGCTGAGCGCCTGTTGGAACACGCCGTGCAAACCCGTGATCCGGTTGCCAGCGCCCTCGTCGCCCAATTGATGGACAGTGACCCGACACTCGATACCCCCCTCGAAGCCCAGTTATATACCCATTTGCAAGAGCAGCCGGACGCGGTTTATGCCTTTATCCGCACCCATCTCGTCGACCAATGTAATGAGTGTTGGCTGGAACGCTTGAAGCTCGCCGCCGCTGCTGCCTTGAAGGTCGCCACGACTGACGCCGCCGCCTCAACCACTGCCGATTGGCTGACACTCATCGCCCGTGAACCCGCAAAATACGAATTGGGCGATGTCCTCCACGCCGGTTTACTCGCCGCACAAGAACGCGCTCATGACGACCCTGAGCTGGCTCGCGTGTTGATCGGGCTGGCGGCCAAACGCGACGCAGCCGTGCTGGAACAATATCTGAATGACACCGAGTTTATGGCAGCCCTGCCGAACAACGTAGGGATGGTGCTGCGCGATTTCGCGGGTGATCCCTTAGCCCTACTGCAAAATCGTGGTCTTGAACTCTTTATGGTGGGTATGTCACGCGCGGCACACGCCTGTGCCACCGACCTATTCACACCGTCTGCCATCGCGGGCATCTGGGAATTGTACGTCGGGGCGCAGTCCATCCCTTCGCTGCCGCCCAAATATCAAGCCGAAACAATTATCCAACTGTGGCTCGAAGGCGGCGTCAAGTGCCTGAGTAGCGAGGCGCTGGAAATGCTGGCGATCCAAATCCTCACCAGCCGCCGCGATGACCTGTTCCTGCAACTGCTCCACCAAGAAAACGGCGCGAAGGTTATCCTGCCGCGTCTGATCTTCATCCTCGAACGCAGCCACCGCACGATTGAAGATGCCATGAACCTGATCGGGCGCATCGTGGCCGCCGGTGACATGCAGCCCTTAGAGGCCGTCGCCACCTATATCCAGATGCTCAAAGGCTTGGAGTGGCAGCGCGAAACCTTACCGCTTATGCAGCAGTTGTGTCGCACACTGCTCAAGCACCCCGAAATTAGCGCCCCGCCGGATATCCTCTGGCGTTTGGTGGAAGTCGGCAGCGAGTTTAAAGATGAGTTGGTCACTAAAACAGCTTTGAAACGAGCGCTGGCAACACTGGTTGACGAAGAAGACGAACCGGCATTAATCGAAAACCTGCGCCGCGTGAATAGCCAAACTGCATGGAGTCCCTCCGTACACGACCTGATGATGGATTGGTGGCGCGGTTTCATCCGCCAGCAGCCGGTTTCGCGCCTCGGTCGCTTGGATAAAGCACTGGAAGGCAAGCGCGGGTTGGATGAAGCCCGCAGCGTACTACAAACCTTGTGGTCAGTACGCCGTATGATGGGTGGGCAGAACATGCCCGATTTCGCGCAGGCTGTACAAACCGCTTATAACGTCTTGGGCGCTCTCGCCGATGCTTTCGAAGCCAACAGCAAACGTGCCTTCCACTTCGACCCCGATACCGCCCGCGCCGAACTCAACGCGCAGGCTGATATGC
The DNA here is from genome assembly GCA_027492915.1 of Bacteroidota bacterium. GTDB lineage: Bacteria > Chloroflexota > Anaerolineae > Aggregatilineales > Phototrophicaceae > CFX2. Next base: position 27,955 of record JAPUDW010000308.1, read on the forward strand.
TCCCCCCGCAAGAACGGCAGGTGCTGGCAAACAACCTGCGTGAACTCGCGCTCGTTATTGGCAACATGGGCGACAACCGCACCCGCGCCAACCTCATGCGCCGTGGCGACGAGGTTGACCGCGAGTTAATGTCCGGTGAAGAACTCCCGCACAGTTCCGTGGACGCGATGAAGTGGCTGGCGGGTTACTGGGGCGGCACCCAAACCGACGACGATGATGACGAGGGTTCGCCCAAAACCGCCGTCGATACCCGCTTGCTCTAAACACAGGCAAGATTACTTCTTTTTGTAGTGCAGGATGACGTTGCCCGATGGAAACGCCTGCGACTTCACCAGTTCAAGGTCAGCCTTCTTATCTTGCAAAAACTGCGGCTTGCCCTTGCCCAACACCGTCGGCGTCAGGATAAACACATAATCGTCGATCAAACCAGATTCGGTAAGCTGCTGTACTAGCGTCCCGCTGCCGAGGATCAGCAAGCCCGAACCACTCCCTGCCTTGATCTTCTCGACTTCGCTGATCAAATCCCCTATCACCAGCTTTGAATTTTCCCACGCCAGCGTTTTTAACGTGCGTGAAAACACCAATTTGGGCATCTCATTGATCTCTTTGGCTTGCACCTTCACCGGTTCGGGAAAATTCGAGTCGTCGCTCACGGTCGGCCAAAAGCGTTCGAGGTGCTGGTAGGTCACCCGACCGAGTAACAGGCTGTCCGTGTCCGGCACAGTTTCGTGCGCCACCTTGTTCTCTTCGTCGCCGGGGATAAACCAATCATTCTCGCCGTTGGGGCCATCAAAAAACCCGTCTAACGTAATCCGGTTTAATACGCTTATATTCCGCATGGGTCTCTCCTATCGGTTATCTCAATCCAGTATAGGCTGGCGTGAGGGTACCAAAATTGTAAAAAACCGTCGCGTTCAGGTATAAGCGAATACGCTGTCATCGAACCCATCCATCTTTTGTGAAAGACCTTTGGGTGTGATTCCCGAAAACGCTTTGATGTCGCGGATAAAGTGTGATTGGTCGTGGAAATTGAGGGTGTGAGCGATGTCGGTCAGCGTGGCGTATTGGCGGGTTTGCATCAGCATAATCGCGCGGTTAAACCGTTTGATGCGGCTGTAAAAGTGCGGCGACACCCCGACCGTTTGGCAGAAGCGTTTCTCAAACTGCCGCTCGGAAATACTCAAGTGATCAAGTAACCACTTCACGCTGATCTCACCGCAAGATTGGTGAATAAGTCGCAAGCTCTCCTCAATCATGCCATCACGGGTTCGCGCCTGCCGCAGCTTATTCAGCAGGAAAACCGTAATCAACCTCAAACGGTCATCGGTAGTCCACGCGTCGAGAAGCTGCATACTCAGGCTGTGGTCGCTAAATTCTGATAATTCCACAACCGAGTTCGTCATTTCTGCGGCGTTTAGGCCAAGCAGCGTTTGAAGCGCATGAGGTTTCAGTACCACCTGTGTTGTCGTAAACGAACCGCGCTTATAGTGCATCACCCCCGGTTCGGTCATCTGTCCGTAAACATACAACGTCGGCACATTGGTGGCACTGCCGTGGCGAGTTGTGATGTTCTCCAGCGGTGAATAGCCGTTATGATGCTCGAACACGATACCCGGCAGGCCATTCACACATACCGTAAGGGCTATAGGCTCAACGCTGTCGTGCTGAGTAACTCGGATCGACTCCACATCATCGCGTAGGGGTTTGGGGATGGGCAAAACGGTAGACTGCACCGGCAACTCCTGACCGTTAGCTTAGCCGATTATGCAGTCAGTATACCCCGCCACGCGACCAGAACACAAGTTCTTCACAAATTTAAATAGACGTTATCTGTTACATGATGAATTTTAGATTCACATTGTAAGGGCTGGGTTATGGCGATTTACGAAATAGAGTGGTAAATAATTGATTGGTCGATAATGCCTTTTGAAGTCCCTTCAGTGGACTTGTCTGGCGATTAGCATGACGGCTTTAGCCTCATGCGGTGCAAACGACAACATTTTTATCTGTCACTTCCCCTTCCGATACCCCGTCAGCGGCGCGTGGTCATCCTCGACCACTTCGGCAACCTCACCATCCGCCAGCCGGACGTACGCACCTTTGCGCTTCTCTTTTTCCGGCCATGATTCGTCATAAATGAGGTCAGCCTCAGGCGCCGGAGATTTATCCGCCAGCACGATCAACACCGCCGCAATCATCCCCGGTATCCACAGCGGGAACATCAACAGAGTAACGACCAGAATCGTGCCGCAGCCTTTATCCAGCACCGCCAACGGAGGGAAAATCAGCGCCAGCACCACTCGCCCCGCCCGGTTATCCATCAGCGGGTGCTGACCCGCCCGAATTCAGGGTGTGTGGGGTCGATAAAACGCGCCCAATCGGTGCCGCTTGTCCAAAAAGTACCGTCAGGCAAAATCGTTTGTTCACTAAAACGGGTCTCGAAGAAAATCACGCCATTCATCGCGGCACGGTGGAAATTCGCGCCGGATAAATCCGCCTGCCAGAAATTGGTGGCGTGTAAAGTCGCGCCCGCCAAAATCGCGCCGGTAAGCTGCGCCTGCGGCAGATAAGCGCGGCTGAGATCAGCGCCAGAAAGATCAGCATCGGTCAGAATCACGCTGCGCATATTGGCTTCGTGCAGGATAGCCTCAGCCAACACCGCCGATTTAAGGAGCGTTTCGCCTAAGTAAGCCTTGGTCAGGTTTGCCCCACGCAAGTTTGCCCGCTGCATTTCGGCCTTTGCCAGCGCCGCCCCGCGCAAGTTCGCCTTCTCCAACTGTGCCGCGTGCAGAGAACCATCCCGAAACCAACCCTTGGCTTTGAGCAGTTCAACCGCTTTAAGTACCTGCTTGTTATCGCTGCTGCCCATCTGCTGGATCAGTGCGCTTTTTGAACGACCAAACAACGAGTCGAGCATAACCGCGTCCTACGAAAACACTTGTGCGTCAATGATATGATTATGCAGCTTAATAGCCCCCGCGCTGGCTGTCAATCGGTATTCAGGCCGACTTCGCTGGCGGATGCCGTGGTCGCCAGAAGTCAGGATGCTGTGGATGGGTATAGCGGCTGAGATCCGCCCCTACAGACCAATACGTACAGTCGGGCAGTATCGTTTCAGAATCTATCAACGTGTGCTCATCCAGCTTCGCCCCTGCGAGGTTCGCGTCATTTAGGTTCACCCCGCGTAAATCCGCACCGCGCAGGCAGGCATCCCGCAAATCCGCCCCTTTGAGCAGCGCGTGATGCAGGTTAGCGCGTGTTAGCTTGGCGTGCTGTAAATTCGCCAGCGCCAGCCGTGTCCCCACCAGCCCCACATCTTGCAAGTTCACGCCTTCGAGGTTGGCATGGCTCAATTGTGCATTTTTTAAGATACCGTTCTTCAGCCAGCCGTGCGCTCCTAAAATCCGTACCGCTTCAATCGCAAACGAGTGGTCAGGGCTGCCCATTTGCAAGATCAGCGCCTCGCGTTGGGCTTCGTCGTCGTGGTGATGGTGCATCCGGTCAATAATGAGCACAGTAATGGCAATACTGGCGAGTTCAGTTCCGGCGTTGGCATAAAAGTCGTCGAAGGTCGCGCGTAAAAAAGTCAGCGGGTCGAGGCCGGGGTGGTTATCCAACGAGCCAACCAGTGTCACGACTCCCGCGATAACCAGCAGTACAACACCCAATTTGCGCACGGGTTCGGCGTGCTTAAAGCGTGCAATCATAGTGATGCTCTCCTCCTGCGTACCTCATCAACACTAGCACGCACGAGGTTCAACATACCCCACAAAATGGGGGGTTAGCGTATGAAATCGGTAAAGCCGATTATCCCAATGCCTGCGCCAAATCCGCCAGCAAATCTTCCACATCCTCGCAGCCCACGTTCATGCGGATGAACCCCGCCGCTACCACGTCGCCGCCCCACCGAGCACGGCGTTCAGCCGTACTATGCAGGCTGCCGAAGCTCGTCGCCTCGTAAATTAACTTGGATGCGCTCAAGAAACCTTGTGCCGCAGCCTCATCCGCCAAGGTAAAGCCCACTATCGTGCCGAAGTAGTTCATCTGCCGCGCTGCCAGTTCGTGTGCCGGATGCTGGGGCAAACCGGGGTAGCGCACATCCGCCACCGCAGGGTGTGCTGCCAGATACCGCGCAATCGCCAACGCACTCGCGCACTGCCGTTCCAGCCGTAGGTGCAGCGTCGCCAGCGAACGGTGCGCCAACCACACTTCCATCGGCCCCGGCACCGCGCCGATCTGGTTGCGCCACATGCGGATGCCGTCCAACAGCGCGGGTTCACGCACCGCCACATGACCGAGGATCAAATCCGAATGTCCGGTCAGCGCCTTCGTGTCGGATGCCACCGAGAAATCCGCGCCGAGTGCCAACGGCTGCTGTCCCAATGGTGTCGCCGTCGTGTTATCGACCGCCACCAGCACCCCCCGCGCCTGTGCCGCTTCGACCAGCGCCGCGATGTCGCACACATCCAAATTCGGGTTGCTCGGTGTTTCCAACCACAGCAGCTTCGCCCCGTCGAGGTGTTCCAGTTGGCTGTTATTCGCCGTCGGTGCCATCACCACCTGCACCCCCATCTGTGTGAAGTAGCCGTTCGCCATCACACGCGCCAGATAGTAGCTGTCGGAAGGCAGCACCACCTTATCCCCCGGTCGCAGTACCGCCCCGAACACCGCTGCAATTGCCGCCATGCCGGACGCGAACACCAATGCCTTGCCGCCTTCTAACTCCGCCAGCGCATCCTCGAACAGCGTCCATGTCGGGTTATGCAGCCGCCCATAGTTATACGGGGCGCTGCTCGGCTCACCCGCCGCATGGTAAGGTGCGGCAAACGTCGGGCCGGGCAGATACGGTGCGGACTGCTGTGGTGCGGGTAATCCAGCACGCACGACACGGGTGGCGGGTTTCATGGTGGGCATATCCTTATCTGCATTCAATAATTTTTAGCTGATGGTATTATAGAGTGCCTGCCCACAACCTTCGAGAAAGGTGTGTTATGACCAATCAACCCCGCGAAAATTTGCATATCGCCCCGCTGGCGGGCTACGTGCCAGAAATCGGGCGTGCGCTGTGGATGCTAGAAGATGTTCGCACCGTAACTGGACACCGCTTAGAAGGTATCGCGCCGGAAGTCGTTGACTGGCAGCCACCCGCTGGCAACAGCATCGGCACCATCCTCTACCACATCGCCATCATCGAAATGGATTGGCTTTACAACGAAGTCATGGAAACCCAAATGCCGCAGTCAGTTTGGGATAACTTCCCTTACCCCGTGCGCGGCGAAGATGGTCGGCTGAAAGTGGTTACTGGTGTGAGCTTGGATGCCCACTACAAACGCCTCGACTCTACCCGTAAGCTGGTGCTGGATGCCTTCAAGCCTATGACGTTGGAGGACTTCCGCCGTCCTCGCGCCGCCGAGCGCTACGACGTGACACCCGCGTGGGTCATCTACCACCTGATCGAACACGAGGCCGAGCATCGTGGCGAACTCGGTACGGTTCGCTCACTGGCAGAAGCAAGTTTAAAGTAGAGGTAGGGTCACACGACTGTGTCCCCACCCTACTGGATTCCCCCTACACGCAGCTTTCTGGCAGTGGCGTATTCGGGCTGGCCGGTGCGAAATCAATCTGCACGTTCGGCACGCCTACCAGTTCGAGGAAATCACTCACCGCCACCTGCGCCTGTGTCTGCGCTTCGACCAGAATATTGCCGTCGATGGCTGATTGGCGAAGCTGCTGCACAGCAAACCGCCGCGACTCCTGATCAATCGTCGGGTTGCTTGGCGCGAAGATGCCGCGCTCCAACGCCGCGATATACGTCTTGCCTTCATCTAAAATACAGTCCTGCAAAGTCGGCGCAGGCAGCGTCAGCGTAAAGCCATCGCCCACCGTTGCGTTCTGAACCTGCACCTGCGTCATATCAATCCCTGCCGTAATATAACCCACGGCTACCACCACCTGCTTTTGCCCGTAAAGCGTTTGCAACAATCCCGGCATATCACTTTGAACCGTCACAATCGTCGAAAAGCTGTAACGGGTCGTTGTTAATGACGACAAATTTTGCACCTTGTCCAAAATCGTACTTGCGTTAAAGGTCGATTTTGCCGCACAAATACCGGGGATAATACATTGGCTGGCAAATAGCAGCGTAATAACAACCACCGCAACAATCGTGATGAGTGTGGTGATAATGGCGATAAGTCGTTTCATCGTGTTCCTCCGTGTGAATTGCCGCCGCGTTTAGCGAACCCCCAACAGGTCGCCTTGTGCGTATTATACGCGGGAAGCCGGAGCATTGTTGCAAAGTGATTGATGAGTTATCCGCTGTAAAGGATGCGTGTCGTTTCCTCATACTTCTTCACCAACCGCGCGTGGTGTTCCGTCCCTTCCAGAGCAGATAAGCGGCTTATGTTATGCGCCACATCGGCTTTCTTCACCGCCAGCGCAAGCGGGTTCGCCTTCACCCGCTGGAGGTACACTTCACGGGCTTCATCCTCACGGTGGGTAATCGCCTCCACCGCCGCCACAATCTCCGCCGAAAAGTGGTTTTCCAAATCGCTTAATTGAATCGGCGTATCCTCAACAATGTCGTGCAGCGCCGCGACAATCTGTTGTGGCAGCGTTTCGCAGGCGTTCACCACAGCGATCACATGTAAAATATAAGGTCGTCCAAGTTTATCCACCTGCCCGAAGTGCGCCTCAGCCGCCATCATCAGTGCCAGCTCGATTGTGTTATCCATGTCTGCCACCATTGGGTTCTCTCCCGCAGACCTACTTTTAGGTGCAGCTTTCACCGCACCTTTCCAAATCGCCGATAACCGCTACAAACTAACCACCAGCCGCTGCCAGTACCGCTTTCAGCTTCGCCGCGTCCCCCGCACTGCAATATGACCCGTTCATATGCACTTGATGCACCACCCGCAGTTCAGCCGCCTCATCATCACCCATTTCAGGGCGGAATTCATCGCTGATCTGCCACTGAAACTGCTCATCCTGTGGGTACTGTGCCGCGTAGCGCTTCAACCCCAACGGAATGAGTCGCAGTCGTTGGTCAATCCACGTCCGATCCCACGGCCCATCCTCGACAATTTCTTCCGCCGCCCGAAATTCGTAGTAAATCGTCCGTCGCAGGCGTTTGCCTTCCGTCTGCGGCGAGCCATGCAGCACCATCACATCATGCAGCAGCACATCCCCCGGCTGCATCTCAATCTCAATCGCCCCCGGTGCATCCCAACCATGCTCCGCTGATAAACGGCAGACATCGTGCGCCTGCAAGTGTGAACCGGGGATCACCCACAGCGCCCCTGCACCGGAAAGTGACTCATCTAAATACAGGTCATAGTTAAAAATACGGTGTGTTCGTGGGTGTACCGCGTCTTGGTGCCACTCCACCGCCGCACCGTTGCCTTCCTGTTTAAAAACAATCGCCTCGTAAGTTGGCACAAAGTTCACGCCGCACATGCTCTGCGCTACCTCGGTGACCACGGGGCTGCCCAGCAGTTCCAACGAGGCAGCTAGCCCTTTGTTATGGAGGTAATCCACCCGCCACATCGTCCTGCCGTGATCGTTGTTAACAAAGCGGTAATCCGGCCCATGCTGTGGGTCATCCTCACCCGCTGCCATGCCGTCCGCAATCCACGTATCACCCGCCGCTTGCAGCCGTTCCAACATATCTTTGGGTATCCAGTTCCGCAGCAGCAAATAGCCATTCGCATCATAAAAAGCCAGTTGTTCAGCCGTCAAAGCATAAGTACTCATTATTTTTATCCTCAGAAAACAAATAACTATCTTGCTCAATCTTAACTGAATTGTGCGGTCTCTGCTCGTCACACAACCTACGGAACATTTAAACCCAGTTTGTGCTTTCAAACCGCACCTTCACAAATCGGGTTCAGTAAGGCTCACACCACCTGTTATCACCTGTAAAACAGGTAGCCTATTACTTGTTCGGTTCACGACCAGATTTAAAGTTCTTGAAAAAATCATCAAAGGCTTTCTTAAAAGGGCTATTTTCATCTTCCGATCTGTATCTCTCAGAGTCTTGATTCAGTTCTTTCATGGAACGCAGTCTCAAACCCAACTCTTCATCCCCTAGCCATGTAATCTGATCCTTCTGATACGACTTCAAGAAAATATAGGCCAATTGGATCGCTGTCAGCATCGCATCAATGGCATCCATTCCCCTCGCCAATTTCACCGTCTCTAAGCCCCTGCCGACAATTTGATAAGCACACCGCCATTTCAAATCACCATCGGTATCGGCAACCTCGTATGGCATACCTATCTTCAGCTTGATCGTCTTTTTGTTGCCCTCTGCATCCACCCAATCAAGCTCACGCTCAAAAATAGTATCGCCCAATTCGCTTGTCATCTTTCCCCTCCATCACTCTCTGCTTTCTCTGTGTCCTCCGTGCCTTTGCGTTAAAAATCTCTCCGCCTTGACCTTGGCGTTCTTGGCGTCTTGGCGGTTAATCTCTCCCCTCTTCCTCTGTGCCTCAGCGGTTAATTTTTCTCTTCCCCTTAGCGTCTTTGCTCCCTTGCAACTTTGCGTTAAAAATCCCTCCGCCTTGACCTTGGCGGTTCAATCTTCCCTCTTCCTCGGCGGTTAATCTCTCCTACTCAGCACATCCGTATTCGCCACCTCTACCGGATGCCCATCCACAAAAGCCAGCAGACGGTCAAACGCCGTACCCAAATACAACTCGTAGCTATCCTTCTCGACATAACCAATATGTGGTGTACAAATCACGTTATCCATGTGCAGTAACGGATGGTCAACCACCGGCTCGCTCTCGTACACATCCACCGCCGCCATCCCCGGCCTGCCTGCCTTCAACGCCGTCACCAACGCACCATCTGCAATTAATCCCGCACGGCTGGTATTCACCAACAACGCCGTTGGCTTCATCACCGCTAAATCCGCCGCACTCACTATGCCCACCGTATCCTTCGACAGCTTGATATGCAAACTCAGCACATCCGCCTGCTCGAAGAACGACTGTTGGCTGCTGGCTGCCTCGTACCCATCCGCCGCTGCCCGTGTCAACGAACCTTCTCGTCCCCACACCAGCACCCGCATTCCAAACGCCTTGCCGTATCCCGCCACCATCGTCCCAATTCGCCCATAGCCGTAAATCCCCAACGTCCGCCCATGCAAACCCGTCCCCAACCGGCTCTGCCACTTGCCTGCCTTCATACTCGCTACTTCCTGTGGAATATGACGCATCGCCGCCAGCACCAACGCCCACGTCAGTTCCGCCGTCGCCTCCGATGATCCCACGCCGCTCGTCACCACCACCCCGTGCCGTGTACACGCCGCTAGGTCGATATGTGGCATCCCCTTGCCCATTTGTGCAATCACCGTCAACTTCGGCAGCTTGGCTAATAACGTCTCACCAATCGCCGTCCGTTCCCGAATCAGCACCAACGCCTCGGCCTCTTGGAACCGTTCCGCCAGCACATCCACATCCGTCACCGTATCGTTGTAAATCGTTACCTCATGCCCCGCCAGCTTGCTAAAACAGTCCAGGCCCCGCACCGCATCTTGATAATCATCAGGTATCACAATTCGCATATCCGCTTCACCTTCCCTAACGCAAAGGAAGGTCATAATCGACCTTCCTCCACGCAATCATCAATTGAAAAATCGCTTAAACTACGGATGTGGTACCACACCACCCGCCGACGGCAGATAGAAGAACGCAATCGCAATGATGATGTATACCGCCAGCAGCATCGCCCCTTCCAGCCAGTTCGACTCGCCGTCCAGCGCAATAAACGCCGTCACCAGCACCGTCGCAAAAATGGCGATTAGCTCAAAGCTGCTGAACACCAGCAGTAACGGCTGTCCGGTCATCACCAGCGTAATAAACACCAGCACCGGTGCCACGAACAACGCCACTTGCAAGCTCGAACCGACCGACACCGCCATACTCAGTTCCATCTTGTTCTTGATGGCAACCTGCACCGCCACCAGATGCTCGGCAATATTACCGACCAATGGAATAACGATGATACCGATGAAGAACTCGCTCAAGCCCAGCGTCGCCGTCACATGCTCGACCGCCCCTACCAGCGCCTCGCTCAAGAACACGATACCCAGTGTCGATACGATCAGCACAATCACCGACGTCCGAATGCTCCACTTGGAATGGTGTTCTTCGACCGCTGCCTCACGGGTTACGGCTCCGGTTGTCTCCGTCCCCTGATGCGTAAACGAATAGTAGACGCTCAGCGCATACAGGATAATCATGACCAGCGCCACACCTTCGCTCAGGCCGAATTCCGCCGCCTTATTATCGCTAATCGCCACGTCAAACAACGACGGAACCACCAGAGCCACCACCGCCAGAATCAGCAGCGTCGCATTCAACCCCGCCGTTTTCGCATCAAACTTTTGGATGCCGTGCTTCAACCCGCCCAGCAGCAGCGCTAAACCCAACACCAGCAGCAGGTTACCGATGATAGACCCGACAAACGACGCCATTACCAGAACCAACAACCCCCCTTGAAACGCCAGAATGGTAATAATCAGTTCTGCGGCATTCCCCAATGTCGCATTCAGCAAACCCCCGATCTTCGGCCCCGTATGATGGGCTATTTCTTCGGTCGCCTCACCGATCAAATCCGCCAGCGGAATAATACCCAACGCCGCCACGATGAAGATGATACTTGGGTCAAGGTGCAGCAGTTCGGCGATCAGTGCAATCGGCACGAAAATCAACATAGCCTTGACGATACGATCTAGTGACACAATGGCTCCCCCTTGTAAATAGGATTAATGAACAGGCTGCGTAATTATTTGAAGTATGGATGCATTAATGCAGCGCCGCAAGTGGAGAATACTACAGGTTCAAAGGTTGTTTAGCGACCACTCAAAAATAGGGGTTTTGGGCTACCGTGTACCGCGCATACGAGGATCAAGAATATCACGCAGGCCGTCACCCAGCAGGTTAAAACCCATCACGCCCAGCATAATCGCCAAACCCGGGAACAGCAGCAGCCACGGCGCTTTTTCGGCAATCCCACGGCTCTCGCTCAGCATCACGCCCCACGAAGCCGCCGGTGGTTGTGTCCCCAAACCGAGGAAGCTCAGTCCCGCCTCTGTCAGCAGTGACCACGACAACGCAAGGCTAATCTGCACGATCAACGGCGCTAACGTATTCGGGAAGATATGCCGGAACAGCACCCTTGCCGGTCGCATCCCTAAACACCGCGCCGCCAGCACGAACTCGCGCTCTTTCGCAGCCAACACCGGCCCCCGTGCCACCCGCGCAAAAATCGGCGTATACACCACTGCAATCGCCAAACCCGTTTGCGTCAACCCCGGCCCCATGACCGTCACCACCACCAGCGCCAGTAGCAAAGACGGAAACGCGAAGAATATATCCATCACCCGCATAATCGCATTGTCGATCCAACCGCCGACGAATCCCGCGATCATGCCCAGTGTAATCCCCACCGTGCTCGATAGTGCCACCGATAGCAGCGCCACCTTCAACGAATTCGCCGCACCTTCCATCACACGGCTCGTCACATCCCGCCCGAATAAATCCGTCCCCATCGCGTAATTCGCACTTGGCGATTGCAAACGGTCACGCGGATGCTGTTCAATCGACGGATACGGCGTTAAACCCAGAATACCGAGTACCGCGACCACCAGAAACAGGATGACAATCACAAGGCCAACCACGCCGCTCAGGTTGGTCAGCAGTCGGCGCAAAAAGCTCGGCGACTTCGGCATGACATCAGTGTTCAAATTAAGCGTGGCGGTCATAAGAAATCCGCGGATCAATGACCGCATAAACCAGATCAACAACAATGTTGATAATCACGAAGTTGAAGGACACGAACAGCACCGCCCCCTGCACCAGCGCATACTCCCGCTGGCTAATGGCGTTCACCACCAACCGCCCCAAACCCGGCAGCGCAAACAACTGCTCGACGATGAACGTCCCGCCCAGCAGGTAGCCAATCTCGATACCGATCAGCGTCACCACCGGAATCAGTGCATTCCGCAGCGCATGACGGATAATCACACGCCCTTCTGGCAAGCCTTTGCTCCGCGCCGTCCGCACATAATCTTCCCGCAGCACTTCCAACATCGACGAACGCGTCATCCGCATCACCGAAGCCGAGAATGCAAAACCCAACGTTAGCGCCGGAAAGAATAACTGCTGGAGGTTTTTAGACGGGTTTTCGGTAAAGCTGACGTAATTACCGGAATTCGGCAGCGTTCGAAACACCACCGACAGCACAAAGATGATAATCGTCCCCACAAGGAATCCCGGCATCGACAACCCCACCAGCGCAAACAGCCGTGCCAGCAGGTCAATAATCGAGTTGTGGTAAATCGCCGATAGCAAACCCAGTGGTATGCCGATCACCAGCGCAATCGTCACCGCCATCAGTGCCAATTGCAGCGTCAGCGGAAACCGTTCTAGGATAAGTTCTAACACCGGCTTGCCGTGGCGAATAGAAAAGCCGAGGTTGCCCTTCACCGCTTCGGTGATCCAATAAACATATTGTTCAGGGGCAGGCCGGTCGAGGCCGTAATATTCCCGCAGCGACTCACGTTGCGCTGGGGTCAGCATACCCGCCTCGGTACCCAGCGTTGCCGTAATGGCGTCGCCGGGTATCAGACGGATAGCCAGAAAGATCAGCAGCGATATGCCAATGAAGGTCGGCAGTGCAGCCAAAAGCCGCTGGAGTAAATATCGCAGCATGATCTAAGTGACCTGTGAGGCATAAGCTGCCCCACAGGGTGTACGCGGATGCATTAGCCGCCTTTGCCTTCCAGTTTGATCTGGCTAAAGGAGTAAAGCGAACCGGACGGGTTCGGCACAAAGCCAGTAACATACGGCTGCTGTGCGCTGTAGTCAAAACCGTTGTACAGCCAGATCCACGGCGCAATCTCGACGAGGTACTTCTGGAACTCGGCGAAAATTTCGTAGCGCTTGGCAGGGTCAGTCTCAGCACGACCAGCCGCCATCAATTCATCCAGTTTGTCGTCGTGGTAGTTGGTAACCTTCTGCAAGTTACCGGCGCTCGTCCAATAACGGGCATACATGGTATACGGGTCAGGACGACCACCGTTCAGGGCAATCGCACCGTCAAAGTCACCAGCCAACCAGCGCTCGACATACACACTCAGTTCGAGTGATTCAATCTCGATGTTGATGCCGATTTCAGCCAACTGCGCCTGAATGCTCTGCGCTTCGGAAAGGGCAGTCGGCGGTTCGGCGCTGGCAGCGATCACCTTGAAGCTGAAGCCATCCGGCACACCGGCAGCAGTCAGCAGTTCCTTCGCCTTTTCAATGTCCTTGGTGTAGCAAGCATATTCATCCAACGGCACGGCGAATGCAGGAATGGTCAGCGGGCCAGTGACCGTACCAAAGCCCAGCGAAGCCGTATCCAACACTTCTTGGCGGTCGATGGCGCAGGAGATAGCCTGACGCACTTCGAGTACATCCAGCGGGGTACGCGCAGGGTTCAGTTGGAACACATGGTAGGAAATCGACGGAACCTTGTTCAGCGTCACTTCAGCATCGCCGTCCAGCAGTGTCGCGACCAGCGGGTCGCCCAGCAGCGCGAAGTCGATTTCACCCGCGCGTAAAGCCGCTAAAATCGAGCTTTCATCGGGGATGATACGGATTTCGACACCATCGACATACGGGCCTTCACCCCACCAGTCAGCATTCGCGCTCAACAGGGTGTTTTCTTCAGGAACCCAGCTATCGAGTTTGAAGGGGCCGGTACCAATCGCGGTTGAAGCAAAATCACCGCTGGTGGCCGCTTCCGAAGAAACAATAGCGGCGTTCAGGCTGGCGAAAGCCGCCAACAGCGGCACATCAGCAATCGACAGGTTCAGCACAACCGTATAATCATCGGGCGTATCAATCGACGCGATGCTGGTGAAATTCGCACGGGCAGCCGCGCCGGTTTCTTCATTCAAAATGCGGTCGAGGCTGGCCTTCACATCTTCTGAGGTAAAATCCGAGCCATCATGGAACTTCACACCCTGACGCAAATGGAAGGTCAGTGCTGTCGCATCGTCGGAGAATTCCCAGCTTTCGGCCAGCGCCGGAACAATGTTCAAATCAGCATCCAGCGTCACCAGCGGTTCGTAAATCAATTCCAGCAAGCGGAACGAGGCGAACGCCGTTTGAGTGTGTGGGTCAAGACCGGTCGTATCAGCAGCACGCGCCATGACGAGGGTATTGTTGCCACCCTGCGCCAGCGCCGGAACCACCGAAACGAGCGCCAACATGATAACCATTAAAGCAAGACGGACTGATCTTTGCATACGACAACTCCCTTTAGCAAATAAGACTTTGCGAAACTTGAATAGGGTAAGTCCCTATGGGGTACGCAGTTGCTTCCAGTATATCAACTCGGACACTTCCGGCAACACATATCCCGGCAAAGCCCCGACTTGGGTATAACCCTGCCGTTGATAGAAGCGTTGTGCATCCGTATTGAAGTCAGAAACCAGCAAGAGAAGGTCACTCTTAACTGCAATCGCCGCCTGTTCCGCCGCCCCTAGCAGCGCCGCGCCGATGCCCGCCCTTGCGCGATCAGGTCGTACGCCGATCAGCCGCAGATAAACACTGCGTCCAAAACCGCCCTTGGGCAAACACCACGCGAAACCACAGGCTGACTCATTGTCGCCCACATCCGCCACCAGCAAAATATCCTGCTGCACCAGTGCCGTTTCGAACTGCTGACTTGCACGTTCGACTGTCAGCCGGTAGCGCTGCATCAGCGGCAGTTCCACCGTCCATGCAGCCAATAAGGGAATATCGCTGGCAATCATCGGGCGAACATAAATAGCATTCATGTTATATATGGTAACAAATCACGGGACAATTCCCACATTTTGGTTATAGCCAACTTTAATGTATTCCGGCTTTCAGGTTTCGTATTTCATAAATCTGGCAATTAACAAAATATTCCTGCTTAAAAGTTTGAAAATTCGAACCAACAATCAAGAATTTTTGTGCTACAATGGCTTTGTTATCTCTGTATCCTCTTGGTGAACCAGATGAATTGCTCTGTAATAATCTCTATGTTTTCGGTGTCCCTACGGTTAAGGTGAATGGCTCCCCGTTAATCGCTCTACCTCTGTGGTAAATCCTGTTTTGCAGCAACCACAGCAGCGGCACAGTCCCCTTGTGGGGCGGCAGTTACACGGGAGCAATCCGCTGAAGTTGTGTCATTTCAGCGCCATCCTCCCTCACTCCCGCCGTCACAAAATGTCAATTCGGCGGCATTAGCCGAGCGTCCCGCCTGCCATTTCGGCGGATAAATTGCGAAATTTGCGAAAAATGCGACTAAACGAAGTCCTTTAGGGCGAATTTTGCAATCACAAACAATCCTTAACGAACATCAATCACTCTATAGAGGTTTTTACTCATGTCCCATACCATTCGCCCTGCAACGAATAACGATCTTCCCGAATTAGTTCAAATGACCGCGTTGTCCTTCGAACCGATTTTCACTTCATTCAAAAAGGTCATGGGGGACGACATTTATAATGTTGTGTATCCCGACTGGAGGAACGCCCAGAAAACCGCTGTCGAAACCTACTTCGCCAACCCCGAAAAATTTCATGCGTGGGTTGCCGAAACCGAAGGCATCTTAATCTTAACAGGGCTTCTTGTCCTCGTATTTGATCACGAGACAAAAAACGGCGAACTTGAATTTTTGATGGTGCATCCCGATTATCAAAAGCAGGGTATCGGTGCGTCTCTCAACACCTTCGCCATCGACAAAATGCGCCAAGAGGGGATGGAACTTGTAGCCGTGGGTACGGGTGGTGATGAAGGCCACGCCGCCGCCCGCCGTTCCTACGAAAAGGCCGGCTACACCGCTCTACCCATCGTCCGCTACTACAAAAAGCTCTAGCCGTTAGAAATTGACTATTCTCTCTAAAGCATTAGTTTAGGAGAGAACACTTTTCAGATTTTCGGTATTGTTTCTCGTAGGGAATGGTCTCAGACCATTCCGTTTTTCCTTGGCATCACAAACTGTCGTCTAGTGAAAAAGCACTGGAAATATATGAGTTTCCTCTCAGCACCACGTCCGCCGGATAAGACTGGCGTAGTTCTGACCGGGGGTAATCTGCCCCAGCACCACTGGCGCTTTTGCCCCCGTCAGTGAAGGCAGGTTCCCCGGTCGCGCGTGCCATGTCTCGTGCGCCAGCAGGGCAAACACCAGTGCTTCTTTGTTGTCACTGTCCAGTCCGATGTCCTCATGGGTGAGAACGCGGGCAGCAGGTAACAAACTTTGGAGTAAGCCCAAAAGCGCCGGATTACGCGCCCCACCCCCGCCCATAATCACTTCTTGTACGGGGGCTGGCGCGTAACGGGTATAAGCATCCGCGATACTCGCCGCCGTAAGCGCGGTGATCGTCGCCACAATGCTGTTGTCATCCAACCCACGCTGTTTACCCTCATCGACAAGCTGCCCCGCCATAATCGCCCCAAAGAGTTCGCGTCCGGTCGTTTTGGGTGGCTTGAGTTCATAATAAGGATGCAGAATCAGCGTTTGCAACCAATCTTCATCAATCTTCCCCCGGCTGGCAACCTGACCGTCCTTGTCGTAGCTCTGCTTCCCATCCGTCAGTATGGTCATCGCGCCATCGATCAACGCATTACCGGGGCCGGTATCGAACGCAACCGGCACATTGATGGTATCCGAAAGGGGTGGTAAAAAAGTGACGTTGCCCATCCCACCCACGTTCTGTACCGCCCGCCACGCCGTTGGATGCCGAAGCAGTAACCAATCGGCATATCCGGTCAGGGGTGCGCCCTGCCCACCTGCCGCAATATCACGCGGTCGAAAGTTACTAACGGTGGTAATGCCCGTGCGCTCGGCAATAAGTGACGCTTCAGTAATTTGCAGGGTAGCACTAACCTGACCGGAAGGCTGCACCATATGCCAGATCGTTTGCCCGTGCGAGCCAATAAGGTCAACCTCTGCTGCGGACATGCCCGATTCTGCAATCACTTGATTAGCCGCCGACGCGAACAACTCGCCCATATCAAAATTAAGCTGGCACACCGTATCCACATGGCTTTTGGCAGGTAAGCAGGCATCCCAGATGCGTGACTGAAACCCTTCAGGATACGGGTAGGTGATCGCCTTCACGATGCGAATCTTGAGCAGTGGCGGTTCGCCCTGAATTTCGCACAACGCCGCGTCGATAGCATCTGCCGATGTCCCCGACATGAGACCGATAATATACATAGCTGACTGTTCTTCCTTTGCTTACGCGCCCCAAAAGCTGAGGACATCAGCATAAAATGGTTGAGCATAGGGTTCAAGCATCATAAAAACGTGCCCGCCCATATAACGTTTAATCTCTGCGCCCGAAATAAGTGCGGCGATTTCATCCTGATAGCGCGGCTGCACGATTAGATCTTCGGTGTTGCTCATCACCAGCGTGGGTATCTTAATCTGTGCTAACGAGTCCCGAAGGTCATACCCCGCCACCGCCTTATTTTGGAGTTCATAATTGCTGTTGGGTTGGCTAATCGGTTCCGGTGGCGGATTAATCCACCCCTCGACTAGCTCCCGTGCATCTCGAAACACACTTTCACCCAACAGGGTAATCGCGCTGTTACGCTGCACATAGTCGGTCGTCATCCCCGTTTCGCGGGTAATCCGCTCCATATATTCTTGAAGGTTATCAGGGTCGAGTGCTTGCGGTGTGCGGGCAGAAGCCACTGCTACCACCAAACGGTCAACCTTTGCTGGGTGGTTCACCGCCAACGAAAGCGCAATCATGCCGCCCATCGAGATACCCAGCACACGGGCGCTTTCCATCCCCACATGCTGCATCACCGCCGCAACATCATCAGCCATATCACTAATCGTAGAGGTGTCGTCGGCTGCCGTAACCGTTTGCCCCGACCCGCGATTATCTACCGTGAGCAGTCGGTAATTTTGACCAAGCGCCTGCCTTGCCGCACGCCCTAACGAGTCGTTGCTGTGTGATAGCATTCCGGGGACGTAAACTGCGTCCGGTCCGCTACCGTCGAGTTCATAATGAAGGGTCGCACTACCCTGTTGAAAGGTTGGCATAAGTATCCAATCTATCTGGCTAATAATGCGTATTCTACCCGCAGGGCGGTGTCAGGCCAACGCGATGGTGCTATACTGCCTCAAATCGCTCACTTCTGATAGCAGCAAACACGATAAGACAGGCGTGACGAAAGGAATACAATCATGACACATCCCCTAGTCGTGCAACTGCGCTTTGCTCGCAGCGAATTTAAACGCGGTTTGCAGGGAATAACCGATGATGAAGCCCGAAAGCGCTTTCTGCCCATGAACTGCATCAGTTGGATAATCGGGCATCTGGCGAATCAAGAAAACAACTATTGGCTAATACGCGCACAGAATATAAATGCCGCGCCTCAGTTAAATGCATTGGTAGGCAGTGGGCAGCCTGCGAGTACTCCACCGTTAGCCGATATGTGGGCGGCGTGGGAGACCATCACCACCGCTGCCAACCCATACCTTGATACGCTAACAACCGATATACTGTCCACCTTTATCATCGTGAATGGGAAGCATGGTCGTGAAAGCATCGGCAGTATGCTGAGTCGTAACATCTACCACTATTGGTATCATCTCGGCGAAGGCATGGCCGTGCGTCAAATGCTCGGTCATACCGACCTGCCCCAGTTCGTGGGTGCCATCCACGATGAAGCACCGTATGTGGCGGAGATGTAAGACAGCACTTTTTAAAGCCCTTCCGCCTTCGCCGCATCCCACAACACGTCCATCTCGGCGAGGTTAGACTCGGCTGCTGTTTTGCCCTGCACCGCCAGCCCTTCCTCCACATACCGGAAACGCCGGTAAAACTTGGCGTTGGTTTGGCGCAGCGCCGTCTCAGGGTCGATCTTCAGCCAGCGTGCCCAATTCGCCACCACAAACAATAGGTCGCCAATTTCCTCGGCGCGGTTATCGTCGTCGCTAGCGTTCAGCACCTCGTCCAGTTCCTCGCGCACTTTAGCGATCACCGGCTCAATCGTGTCCCAATCGAAATGGACTTTAGCCGCCTTCTCCTGATAGCGCAGCGCTTGCATCAACGCTGGAATACCCTTGGGGATGCCATCCAAAATCGACTCGCGTTTAATCCCCTCGGCGGCATGTTCCTGCTTCTTCAGCGCTTCCCAATTCGACAGCACTTCCCCCGCGTTCTTGGCCTCCACATCGCCCCACACATGCGGATGCCGGTGGATCAGCTTGCGATTGATATGGCTGATGACATCGCTCATCTTGAACTCGCCGTCATCAATCGCGACCTGTGTGTGCAAGACAATTTGCAGTAATAAATCACCCATCTCTTTATAAAGCTCTACCGAATCCTCGGCATCCAGCGCCTCAAGCACCTCATGCGTTTCTTCGAGTAAATAGCGCCGCAGCGTCAGGTGCGTTTGCTCCCGATCCCACGGGCAGCCTTCCGGTGCGCGGAGGTGGGCGATGATCTCCTGAAACTGCTCAAAGCTCGACATATTACCGAGCGCAGGCAGGTAGAGCGAGGTCATATGCTTGATATGTTCACTGCGGTCGATCTCATATAGTGGCACATGCTCCACAATCGGGTTATCCGTCCCCGCCGCGTGGATAAGCGCCACCGGAAAATCGTCGGGGTACTGGTTCATCAACGTCAGCTTGACGTTACCCGCCACCTCACGGCTGTAAACCTGCCCCAGCAGCGCCGGAAAATCGGGGTTAATTGGCGGGTGGTGCATCATCCCCACCGTAATCCCGTCAAGAATTTGCAGCCCGTTCATACCATCCACACCCAACGCGGCGAGTGTCGGCTCAACGAAGCTGATGCCGCTCACGATCTGCACCGTCACCCCCTCGTCCTTGGTCGCCTTCAGCAGCGCCAACACGGTACTTTCACCCACCAGCGGGTCACCCGGCACGGCGTAAACCACATCACCCGCACGCGCCGCCGTCATCACCCGCTCCACAATTGCCTTATACACATCCTCAAATGCAGGAATGCTCTCGTATAGGTCGTCGCAGTATTGGTAGGTGATGCCCTCGCCCTGCGGCAAGCACGGCACGCAGTTGTGCTGTGACGTGCGAACGATAACGGTGGTAGCCTGCTTGAGCGTCCGCCACGCGCGTCGTGAAAGGTCGTCCACCTCGCCGGGACCAAGCCCGAGAATAGTCAATGTCATAATTCTGTCCTCATGGAATAGTTGATGTTTTTAGAAGGGTAGTGAACCAACCATAAGCCCATCCTTGCCCCAAGAAGGTCGCGCTGGTGGCGATAACGGCCAAAATGATCCAATACATAGTAGCAGTAGACAATCGCCGCATCAATGACTTACGCAGATCAAGAATATTTACTTCTGGTGGATATTTGATTGTATCTTTCAGAAAGGGGATGATACGTCGATTAGCGTAAGTACGCAGGCATAAATAAAAAACATAGAGGCTTACAATTGCGGTGGGGAACACAAGGACATTATCTAGAGGGCGTAAAGCCATCCTATTGATAAAGGTACTACCGAAGACAATAACGGCTCCCAAACACATCACTGACACAGTAATGAGTATGATAATTTCTAGACATTGACGGTCAATGCGCCAACGGACTTCACGGTCGTTAATGTCAGCAGGCTGTTCACGTAAATAATAAATATAGACACGTTGATATGCCCAATAAGCTAACACTACCCCGAACACCAACCACCACATGGCAAAAATAGCCGCGACACCACCGGGAACAATGAGCGAGAGTAAGATTGCTGCCACAGCTAAACGGTTACGAGTATAGTGAGTTACACCTGCGCCTTGCGCTAACCATACCGTAACGATTAGCCCAACGATAACTGTGATAATCGTACATACAGCAATAACTTGATACAGATCGGTGCGGTCATTGGTCAGCCAGAACACACTGCCGATGATTGCCAGCACCACCAACCCCGCTGTCACCTTAAGCGCTAACTGTCGGGCTTCCTTCGGTGGCAGCAGGTAAACCCACACCCGCTGGAGCAAATAAGCATGAATCAGGGCAAACGGTGGCACAAAGAGAATAAGCAGGACAATGCCGAACACGGTTGCTGGTTGGGTGATGGTTAGCGGCAGCGGATTGAGCGTGTCTATACCATTGCTGCTCAGATACCAATCAGGCGCGAAACCATCATCGCCTAGCTTAGCAACCAGCACGCCTTCTGTACCCATCGCTATATACAGAGTATTCCCGTGAGCAGCATTACTGACGAAACCATGTGGCAGTTTGAATTGTTGATAGGTTGGTAAGTTACCCGAATCATAAAATACGGTACGGAACATGGGACGCGGGAATGACCACATACCATAGCTATTCAATTCGAGCATTTCGCCATACATCGTCATTGGATAACGATTAACAGCCTCTTCGGCAAACACATGATCAGAAGGCTGCCATGTTGCACCATAGTCGTCGCTTACATATTCAAGTACATCACCTGTTTCATCCGTACCATATGTCCGGCCGATATTGACTACTCGTGTGTACACCCGTCCCTGAACCTGTGCATCGATCTCCACACGGTCAACCATCGGCGGCGGAACGTAGTAGTCATCACAAGCCAACGCCGCCAGAATGATCATCGCTAGAGGAATAAGCCATATATAACGCGCATATGAGTGTTTATCGTTCATCTACTCGGCCTAGACTTGTGCAGACCCATCGATGATGTGGATTTTACCAGAAGCACACTTGCAACTAAAAAACAAAGGCAAGACCGATTGGCCTTGCCTGAATTTGCATATACATTGACGAGCGTAAACTCGCCTGTTGGTCGCGGTTCGGGTGAACCTTAGCGCTTGGTGTAGGTCGGGGCCTTACGCGCACGCTTGAGACCGGGTTTCTTACGTTCCTTAACGCGGGCATCTCTTGTCATGTAACCAGCATCGCGCAGCGGCGGCTTGCTATTTTCATCAACCTTGACCAGCGCACGGGCAATACCGAGGAGGATCGCGTCACGCTGACCGGAGATACCACCACCGTTAACGTGGACGCTGACATCATAAGCCTTTGCCTGACCAAGAATGGTCAGCGGCTCCAGCAAGATATCCACATCGCCGGGGCGCGGCAGATAATCACTGCCGTCTTTGTCATTAATAATCACACTGCCAGTGCCGCCAGCGGTAATGCGTACACGGGCGGTTGCGGCTTTGCGTCGGCCAATGCCTTCGTAATATTGAGCAGCCATACTTTTCCTCTTTACACTTCCAGAACTTTGGGCTTCTGACCGATGTGCGGGTGTTCGCTGCCAGCGTAAACCTTCAGCTTCTTGAGCATGTTACGCCCCAGCGCGCCGTCGGGCAGCATACCCTTTACCGCAGCCGTAATAGGACGATCCGGGAACTTGCGCAGGTTATCGCGCAGGTTGATTTCCGAAAGACCACCCGGATAGCCGGAGTATGAGTAATACATCTTTTCATCTAACTTGTTGCCGGTGACAGCGATCAATTCAGCATTGATCACGATCACAAAATCGCCAACGTCCTGATTAGGGACGAAGACCGGCTTGTGCTTGCCACGCAGAATCGGAGCAATCAGCGAGGCGAGACGGCCTAAGTTTTGACCTTTTGCGTCCACCACCCACCAATCGCGTTCGAGTTCCAATGGCCTGGTGACGTATGTCTTATAGAGTGCCATTTCCAAAAATCCTCTCAGCGAACGTCTCGCGCCCGCACCTTCACATTGTTGTCCTGATCTTGTGTCCAAATTTGGAAAAAACAGATCAGTGGGAATTTCATACCAGTTTATTCGTTATAGCGCACGACTTCCAGACTCAATCCCTGCGGCGGAGCGATTGCCAGCGCTTCGATCAACTGGGCGCGGTTGAGTAAATACTCGAACCGTTCCAATGTCATCCGCTGCTGCCCCACCTGCACCAACATCGCGACCATCCGCCGCACCATATGCTGAAGGAAACCGTTCGCTTCGACCGTATACGTCCACAGCACTCCGAACTCATCTTGCTGTGATGCCCATTCCGAGCGAAAGACCTTTCGTATGGTCACATCGCCCTGTGTAGGCTTGCCCAACGCGGCGAAGTCTTTCTCGCCGATAAGCAAAACTGCGGCCTGCTCCATCAACTCGCCGTTCAGCGGCTTGCTCACCTGCCAAACCCTGTGTAAAAGCAGCGGTTGGCGCTGGCTTGCTACCAGCACTCGATAGCGATACAAGCGGCTGACCGCATCGTAACGCGGGTGAAACTCCGGCTGCTGGCGAATGTCTTGCAGGGCGATGTCCAGCGGTAAGTTGACGTTGATCGCCTTCAGCAGCGCTTCGTCTGCATGGGGCCAATCCAGTTCAAACCCGATCACCTGCCCGCTGGCGTGTACGCCCGTGTCCGTGCGTCCCGCTCCGTAGATCGTGACGCGCTGTCCACTGATGGTAGCTATCGCCTGCTCAATTGCACCCTGAATGGTTGCTTTGTCACCGGACTGCCGCTGAAATCCTAGATAGGCTGTGCCATCATAGGCCAGCGTTGCCCGGTAACGCATCTACCACCCTGTACTTAGGCGGCAGCTTCTTCGCGCTCGGTCAGTTCAAGCAGCACCATTTCGGCATTATCGCCGTGACGCGGAGACACGCGCAGGATGCGAGTATATCCACCGGGGCGGTTCTCGAAACGCGGCGCGATTTCCGCGAACAACTTATGCACGAGTGTGCGGTCGTTATTCAGGCGGCTGGCTGCCAAACGTTGGGCGTGAACCACACCTGCGGCATCGCCAGACGTGCTGCGCTTGGCAAGGGTGATCAACTTCTCAACGTTCGCCCGCACGAAGTCAGCCTTCGCACGAGTGGTGTGAATGCGCCCGTTTTCGAGCAGCGCACGGGTCAGGGCCAGCTTAAGCGCTTTACGCTCGCCGCCGTTACGTCCCAGTTTCTTTCCATATACGCGATGACGCATGATACTTCCTCAGTCCGTTACTCAGACGTGTTGTATTCAGCCATGTCGGGCTGATCGTTCAGATAACCTTTGTCCTTCAGCTTTTCGACCAGTTCATCCAGCGATTTCTCGCCGAAGTTACGGATCGCCAACATGGCATCCGGCCCACGCGCCAACATATCAAGCACGTCACCGACTGTGGTGATGCCAGTACGCTTCAGCGAATTGAAGACACGGACACTCAGGTCAAGTTCTTCAATCGGCTTTTCGTACAATTCGGCCTTACGACCGTGTGTTTCCTCAGCGGGTTCACTGCTATCACCGACGAAACCTTCGTCAGGCTGGATACCGCTGATAACAACCAAATGCTTTTGTAGAATTTGCGCGGCTTGGCTCAGTGCGTCCTCAGGGCGAATGGTTCCATCCGTCCAGATTTCCAGCACCAGCCGGTCATAGTTAGTACGCTGACCCACACGCGCACGTTCCACATCGAAATTCACGCGGCGAACAGGGCTGAAGATCGCATCAACAGGCAGCTCACCAATCGGTAAACGACCACGATCTTCCGCAGGGCTGTAGCCACGACCCGACTGAACCTCAAATTCGAGTTCAAGGTGTGCGTCAGGTGCATCCACCGTAAACAGGTACAAATCGCTGTTGACGATTTCGACTTCCGCCGGGCAAATAATGTCGGCGGCAGTCACTGTACCTTCACCACGATGCTCCAACCGCAAACGGGCAGGTGCATCGGTATCAAACAACTTCAAGCGTAACTGCTTGACTTGCAAGATCAACTGTGTCATATCCTCACGAACACCCGGAATAGCCGAGAATTCATGATGCACGTCAGACACGCGAACGCTGGTGATCGCTGCACCGGGCAGCGAAGATAGCAATACGCGCCGGAGTGCCGTACCGAGTGTTAAACCGTAACCGCTTTCAAGTGGGCTGATAATAAAACGCCCGTAATTACGGGAGGTCGCGTCACCCTCAACCTTGTGCGGCAGAACCATATTATTCGTAACCAACTCGTTAAACCCTCCTGGTCAACTGCCGGTAAACTCTGAAACCCTGAAAATAACCTGTTATTTTCTGGAGTGAGCGAACCTCGTTAGACGCGGCGACGCTTCGGCGGACGTACACCGTTGTGCGCCACAGGGGTCACGTCGGAAATCGAACGCACTTTCAGACCGCTGGACTGAATAGCGCGGATGGCAGCTTCACGACCGGGGCCGGGCCCCTTGATGAAGATGTCAACTTCCTGCATACCTTGTCCCTGAGCATTCTCAGAAGCAACCTGCGCAGCCATACGTGCGGCATAAGGGGTGCTCTTGCGGCTGCCCTTAAAACCGGAGGTGCCGGCGCTCGCCCACGCAATCACATTCCCCAATTGATCGGTCATCGACACAATGGTGTTATTGAATGTAGCGTGAACGTGTGCCTGCCCGTATGGAATATTCTTGACGGCCTTCTTACTACTGCGGCGGCCTGCCG
>JAPUDW010000309.1:0-3703 GCA_027492915.1 Bacteroidota bacterium
GTTATTTGGTAAATGATGTT
The DNA here is from genome assembly GCA_027492915.1 of Bacteroidota bacterium. Taxonomy (GTDB): domain Bacteria; phylum Chloroflexota; class Anaerolineae; order Aggregatilineales; family Phototrophicaceae; genus CFX2. The sequence goes on from JAPUDW010000309.1 coordinate 21, forward strand.
GTCGGATGCAAACAAATAATGAAGCCCATTTGTAGGGACGTAGCGTGCTGCGTCCGTGTCCCAAATTCACATGCATCACTTACTGTGCAACTACTCTATTATCTTGGCGTTCTTGGCGATTTGTATGGAATCATCTCTGCTCTGCACTTCTCTTGTAACTTGCTCCTTGCAACTTGTCACTGTCATTTCGGCGGCACTCTCCCTCGCATCCGCCGAATCGGCGTCGGCGGCAGCCATACGGGAGCATTTAGCCGAATGTGCGCCAATTCAGCGGATGCAGCCGAACATCCCATCATCACAAAATGACGATTCGGCAGTATTAGCCGGGCTTCCTGCCCGCCATTTCGGCAGATAATTGCGAAACTTGTGCAAAATGCGAATCAAAAACGCCGCTCTTTAGAACGACGTTTTGAGTGCTAACAAATGACTGTTCGCTATTCCATTTCAACGACTTCGCGCAGGCGGAAGTGGTTCAGCTTCGACAGTTCGCGTACCTGTGCTTCGGCACGGTAGCTGCTGCGCACCAGCGGGCCGCTTTCGACCCACTTGAAACCCATTTCCTTGCCGAGAGTTTCGAAGGCATCAAATTCTTCCGGCAGGTAAAAGCGTTCGACCGCGAGATGTGACTTGCTCGGCTGTAGGTACTGGCCGATGGTCAGAATATCGACACCTTGGCTCACCAGATCGCGCATGACTTCCAAAACTTCTTCAAAGGTTTCGCCCAGCCCAACCATGATGCCGCTCTTGGTCAGTACCAACGGGTCCATCTTCTTGGCGTTACCCAGTGTTTTCATCGCCCATTCGTATTTATCCTGTGGCTGCACCTTCTTGAACAAGCGCGGCACCGTCTCGACGTTGTGGTTCAAGATTTCTGGCTGGGCATCCATGACGGTTTTCAGGTTGGCTTCACTGCCTTTGAAGTCGGGTATCAACACCTCGATGCTGCAACCCGGTTGGATTTTACGGATGCGATTGATGACCATCGAGAAAAGCGGTGCGCCACCGTCCGGTCGCTCGTCACGGTTGACGCTGGTAATCACCACATGCTTTAACCCCAGCGCCCGTACCGACTCGGCCACGCGCAGCGGTTCTGCCCAGTCAATCGGGTTCGGTCGGCCAGTTTTGATGTCGCAGAAACGGCACGAACGGGTGCAGGTGTCGCCGCCCATCAGGAAAGTTGCCGTGCCGCGCCCCCAACATTCGGCGATGTTCGGGCATTGGGCTTCTTCGCAAACGGTGTTGAGCTTTTTCTCGCGCATCAGCTCATACACTTCTTTATAGCCTTCGCTGCTTGGCGCACGCACTTTAATCCACGGCGGACGGCGGCGGGGATGTGAGGGATCAGGCTGCCAACCCTCTTTGGGGGTTAGGGGGATTGCGTTCGGGTCAATTAAATCGGTCATACAAACCTCATAATAGTTCTAGCAGCGCGTTGCCACGCTGAAAATTGGCTCCATATGTGTTTACTTTATTATATCGCTAGACGCCCATCGCTTCTACTTCCGATGGTGTGGCTTGTGTCTCCCTTACCACCAACTTCCACAAATAGCGGATGATGATTTCGCGCGTTCCTGCAAACACCGCCAAGCGGACGAAAGGCAGTAGAAGCGCACTGACCACGGCTGGCATGGCGAGGGTATGAAATAATTCGGGTGCGATTGTGAACCCAACCAGTAAGGTAATGACGAAGGTCGAAATCTGAACCACCAAATAGGCGATGAACGCCGCCGCACCAGCATCTAGGCGGCGGGTGGCGTAGCTCGGAATCCATAGGCCGATTTCTACCGCCAGCACAATTGAATGGATATGGTCGATATACATGGCTGTGACCATTGTCGCGAGGTAAATGAAGATAATTAACCCGCCGCTAGCATAAGCATCAGTCGGGATAATCGGCGGGCTTACGCTGGCGGCAATTAGCATGAGCACAACCGTGAAGAACCCGCGCATAATCCATGTGCCTGCTGCCTGTGTTTGTTCGAGTGTCTCGTTGCGGTTCAAACAGGCTGACATAATAATGCGGCTGATGCCCAGCATCCCCGGTGGCGAAGTCACGAGTAAGTCGTACATGCCGCTTTCGCGCTCGTGGGCAATGCTGCTGGCGATTTGAACCGTCCAGCGCAGCCCATATACCGCGCTCAAAAACACAATCGCGGGCAGCAATACAAAGGGTGACAACATAATAAGTGCGCAGCCCATATACCACGGCATAATAAACGGTGCCTGTGTGATAATACGCTGGTAAAGAGGGTGACCCGATTGCGCCCGATTGAGCCACCGCCATAGTTTCCATGTCAGAGTCAAAGTCATTCCTTATGTCCCTATCGGCTGTGCTAAAGACATCTTATCTTCTATGTGTAATTTGGAAACGTCAATTGGGATTTAGTGCTGCCTCGGCTTCGTCGGGGCGGCTGTTCGTCCGCGCGAGGATGACCCGCCACAAGACGCGAATGAGTAGTTCCTGCACCGCTATCATGGTGGTGACGCGCAGCAAGGTCATGCTTAAAGCGGCTAATCCACTCTGCCAACCGGCTTGCAAGAACACCATGTCAAGCAAGGTGATGCCGACCAGCACGCTTAAAGCATAACTGCCGAATTTGAGCAGTAAGAATACAGCCGGTGCATACAAAAATGAGTCAACGACGCTGCTGCCGAAGGTTGGGATCAGAAGTCCTACTGCACACCCTAGCACCGTCGATTGCACATAATCCACGTAGATGAGGATGACAATAGCGGTTGCGTTCAGTAGGGGCATAATCATCGGTAATTCTAAAGCTGCGTCCGATAGGATAATCGAAAGGGCCATACCGCCGAACAAGACGGTGACTACTAAGAAAACGGCAATCGCAATTTGTGCCGAGGTTCGCACGATGTCACGCAGCTTTTCAAACTGGCGCTTGTGGTACAGCGAACTGGTGCAAATCGCCCAGCAAGCCGCCAACGCGCCCGGTGGTGATAGCGACAGCAGTTCGAACGTGTTGTTTTTGCGCTCGACCAAAATGAGTTGGCTGACGCGGATGGCACATTCCAGCCCGTAAACCAACCCACAGATGAGCAAAAAGAAGGGCATGATAAGGATGAGTAGGGTGGGCATAAAATCACTCATCAGCATTATAAAGCCGACCATCACCCCTGAAATACTCAAGCCGCGCCGCGGTACGAATACCGGCAGCAGTACGGTTCGTCTAAAGATTGGATGTGTCGCCGGTGGGTTATTAAGCGCGCGCCACAGTTTGAACGTCATCATGAAGGTTTATTTCGGCGCGTACAAATGAAGGTGTCAAGAAATCCAGTTCGTTCGGTTGGGTATCCGTTTGCTGGAGCAGCAGCCGCCATGCGCGGGACAAAACAACTTCCCGAACGCCGTAAAATAAACAGGCGATCAGCAAGATTTGACCGATTTCTACACTCATTCCTATAATGTTGAATATGGGATAAACAAGCGGCAAGATTAGCAGGCTGCCCACTATCGTTAGTAAATAGGTGCCGATTTGGAAACCTGCGAATGCAAAGACCGCCCACAAACGGGCATCCATCCGTGTATTTGTTTGTGCGGATAGCATCCCGATGATGCAGCCAAACACGGTTGATTGCAGGTGGTCGATTAGATACAACAGCATAAATCCTAACCCCCCGATACCGCTCAACACTGTAGTAAGGTTGAAAAGGCGAAGCAACACCCT
>JAPUDW010000309.1:3713-8717 GCA_027492915.1 Bacteroidota bacterium
AAACAGGCGTTCCAGCAGCAGTTGGCTGGAAACAATAAACGGGACGAACAGTCCCAAGCGGACGACCCACGCTTCGTGTGAGTTCAAGATTTCAAACGCATCTTCGCGGTGTAGGCAGCCGGTGGTTATTGCCCATAACATCCGCAGCTTGCCGCCGGGCGTCAGGCATAACAAATCATAGGTGCGGCTGTGTTGTTCACTGGCAATCTGGTTACTAATTCGCATTGTTAGAATGACCCCGCTGATGCTGCCGCCCAACGCCATCAAGCAAACTGTGCGCATATCGATAATAAAGAGCAGCGGCCATAACCAGATTTGTCCCTGTAAGAAAACGTTCTGGAGTAAGCGCGTAAAACCGATTTCGTGGTTAGAGATGTCATTTTGCACGCGCGCAAACATCGGGTGGTTATAGGCAGGGTGTTTTAGCCCTTTCCATAACCGCCACAGGATCACGGCGCTAAACCCCATGCGACCGGATCGGGTCCATTCAACGTTGGGAATAAGCCTTCGCTCAACTGGGTAAAGACGCCCGACTCAATATCGACCGCCAGCAGTAAGTAACCTTTGTCATCCCCCGGTACGTTGCCCCCAAACGCGATGTGCGTACTGTCCGGTGACCAGATCAGGCGCGGTGGGTTGGGGGTGTGTTCCTTGGTCGAAAATCCGCAGTAACTTCGTACTTCACCCGTGCCAATATCAAGGATGTGAACTTTAGCTTCTCCTGCATCAGTTTCGGGGTTTGCGCCTTTGAGCGGCATCACCCAGAAGGCGATATGGGTTCCGTCGGGTGACCAACTCAAGTCGCCGCTGGTACGCCCGTTAATACGCACCGGCCCGTAGGCGGTGGTTAGATCCGTCCACTTGGTTGGTAAGAAGGTTGTCCCCGGCTGCATGGCGAAAATCTCGCTGCTGGCGATCTCTGTATCTCCGCCTGCATTTACGGGGGATACATAGGCCAGCCATTGACCGTTCGGCGACCATGCTTCCGCGTCATAGTAGGCGCGGTCAACACCCATTTGGACGGCAGTCAAATCAATGTCGGTTCCGGCGGCAAGGTTCACCATCGCCCGCACGAAGTTGTCTCCGTCATGCTGCACCTTCACGCCCCAGCGTCCGCCGGGTTGCACGGCTGCCACACTGTCTACGTTTAAGTATTCGCGGTCGCCACCTAGCTCGGTTTGCAGGTAGGCGTCTTTCCCCGGTGTCCATACCAGCAGCGTGTCGTTCGTCCACCATTCGACATCGGCAGCGTAAGGAACAAGGGGTGTGCGCTGTGTTCCGTCCATACGCATCTTAGAATAAGATTCGGTGATTGAATCGACGTAGGTGATCCATGTCGCATCCGGCGATAAGCGGCAGTTGGTTCCGCACGGGCGTGTATCGGGCAGGGGGTAGCGGCTGTTGGCGTCGATGTTGTATACCCACATGCTGGCCTGATCGAATGCGGTTAGGATAATGCCCCCTGGTGTATATTGGCTGCCGCGTAGTTGGATGCCGCCTTGCGGACATACTTCAACCACTGCGCCAATGGCTGCTTTTGTGCTGCTCATTCCTATGACGCCGATCAGAATCCAGCACAGAATTACGATGGTTATTTTGTTCCCGCAAAGGGCATGATGTAAGCGTTTCATGGTGTTTCAAATCTACAATGTTTTGCGCCAAGCATATCACAAATCCCCGTTGGTCGCCCTTGACTGATGGATCGTGCTGGCGTTTTAATCTTGTTAGAGTTTATTGATATTGCCCAAAACTATGTGCGTAGGCTTAAGAGTTTGGTACACTTAATGCTCGAAAGTTATAGAGGTATGATATAGTACCTAAAATATATCCGTGCTATCTGCACAGGGGCATGAAATGAAGCAAAGCCTCACTTCAACAATCCCGATTAGTCGAGATGAAATTGGGGAAGGCTCGCCTGACACAGGGGATCACAAGGAGCCTGCCAATCCACATAGCACCACCATGTCGCCCATCATAAAAACTGCCGGGGGTTTTGCGCCGTCTGCCGAAACGGGACTTGTACCGGCTGTATTGTGGTCTGCTCATGAAGGCAGGGATAATGATGAAGCGCAAGATGCGTCACGAACAACGGCCGAAACACAGGTTGCACCCCTCAACCAGAAAGCGACCCAAACCATGACTGAACACATGCCTTCGGTTCTCATCATCGAAGATACAACTGAACTTGCTGAAGTCATTCAGGCCACACTTGAACGTATGAATATGCAAACCGCCCACGAAACACATGGGGGGAAAGCGATCACACGCTTTGAGGAGATGCACCCTGATGTTGTGCTGCTCGACATCGGTTTACCGGATATGACCGGGTGGAAGTTCTTGGAAGCCGTCAAAGAAAAACACAAGGATGAAATGCCGATTATCATCGTGATTACCGCCTACGGTGATCCGGCGAACCGCTTAGTCGCCAAGTTTCAGGGTGTGTATAACTACCTCATCAAGCCCTTCACTTCGGATGAAGTTGAACAGGTCGTGATGTCTGCCCTTCGTAGCAAAATTGCATGAACCGCTTCGTATCTTTTCAAACCCTCATCACGAGGGTTTTTTTATTAACCGCCGCTGCGTGTGTGCTGGCTTCAACCCCACCACCACCTGACCCCCTCGCGGGAAATATATCCGCTCAACGCCCGATGCAGGCGCTTTACCAAGTTGAGCTACAGGCGAATGCTGTTGGCTGGACACCGTCTTTAGCAACGACTGCTGGCGATATCTGGGACAGTGTGGGTGACTTTAGCCGTGCGGTTGCGTATTGGGAACTTGCATCCAGTTTGCAGCCTGATAATGCTGTGCTGACGCGCCGACTTGCCCAATCCTATCTTGAATTGGGGCGTTGGTCACAGGCGGTAATCGCGTTGAGCCGCTTGGTTGATCTTGCTGACGATAGCTGGGCACACTTCCAACTCGGCATCTTGCAAAGTGTCTATGACTCCCGCGCCGCCACCGAGCATTTCAACCTTGCCGCCCGCGACCTTCAATTTCAGGGTGTGGTCACTGCACTCCTGCCTATTTTATCCGATCCTTCTGACCTTGCCCGTGCGATGCGCGTCGGTACCGTTCTCGCCACCCACACGTACTGGCCCGCCGCCGAATACGTATTTCACTATGCCGCCTCTATGACGCCATTGCTGCCAGAAGCCTTGGCCTATACCGGTATCGCCCGTGACCAGCAGGGCAAGGATGGTGGTGTGCAAATTGAGCAGGCGGTTGCCGCCGCCCCCGAAAGCGCACAGGTGCGTTACTTGCAGGGCATTCATTTCCAGCTTGTCGGTAAAGCGGATGCGAGTATCGAGGCACTTACTTTAGCTGCCAGTCTTGACCCGCTGAATGCTGCCTACGCTGCCGAACTCGGCCTCGCCTATGATCGGATGGGTGTCGCGGTCAGTGCCGAGTATTGGTATAAGGCGGCTGTAACTTTGTCCAATAGCGACCCGCGTTTCGAAGATTTGCTCACGGCTTTTTACCAGCAGCCCTCGGTTAATATCATCACCGCAACACCAATTGCCACGACGACACCGATTCCCATTACGCCCACAATTGACCATACGCCTGCCGCTATACTTACACTAACGGCTTCTCCTTAATTCCTTAAATCTTTTGGCGATCTCTGCTTTCCTTGGCGCACTTAGCGATTCGTCTTTGCTCTTCGCTTGCCCTACGGTTGTCAAATCTACGTTTACGCTCACGCTGCCAGCATGTTACAATTCTGTCCTTCTTAGGCCATTTAAGGTGGTTTACCTTGCGCCGTTTTCTGATTCTACTCATCCTTTTGATTGTGCTCGGTTTGGCTTATGCCGCGAACCGTGTGACTGCTAATCTTCACTATATCGTTCCGGTTGAAGCCGGTAAACTCGCTTATGTGGCTACCTTTGACGACTTTATAACGGACTGGGCACTCTCAGAAGGCCGCCTTAAAACATCGGTCACCGATGATGGCGCGTTGCGTATCGAACTAAAAGAAATGGGTTTTCCATTTTCACAAGCCAAACCGTATTTCGCGGATTTTGATCTTCGTGCCGAGGCGGTTGCGGTGGATGGCTCAGAAGCCAATGCTTATGGGCTTATTTTCCGCCTTCAAAATAAAGACAATGCCTCGCTTGGCGACGATGACTTCTACGTTTTCGAGGTCAGTGGTGACGGTTACTATCGTGTGCTGCGGTCGTTCAACGGTGTTCAAAAAGAGTTAAGTACATGGATACCCTCGCCGGTCGTTAACCAGCATATCGGCGCGACAAATTATCTGCGTGTCGTTGCTAGGGGCGACCAATTCCAATTCTTTGTGAATAATCAGTTGATGCAGCTCTGCATCCCCGATGACCCCGAAGGCGTAAGCACTTTTCCGATTACGGGCGAGTGTGTGGGCGGTAAGATGTTGGATACCCTAACTGATGCTGCAATTCCCAATGGGCAGATTGGGTTGGTCGCGCAATCTTTGGATGACACCGGTATTGCTGTCGATTTTGATAACGTGGTCATCTACGGCCCGTCCTAAGCCTTTCTTACGAACCTATTGCAGACGGTTTAATCAATCTCGGCTATACTGGTACGGATAACATGGCGATATTCCAGTGCTATTTCACAGCGCTGTTTAAACAGGAGCAGTCACATGGCAGATACAAGAGAACGTTTACAAGCAGGGCTTAAAGAAGCCATGATTAATAAGGACAGCCTGCGCCGTGACGTGATTCGCGGTTTGTTGAGTGCTGTTAAACAGGTTGAAATCGACACCCGCAAAGATTTGGCTGACGACGATGTTACCGCCATCGTCCAAAAAGAGGCCAAGAAGCGCCGCGAAAGTATCGACGAAGCCTTGAAAGTCGGTCGTGCTGAGATTGCTGACCAGGAAAACTTGGAACTCACCATCATCGATTCTTTTCTGCCGGTTCAACTTTCGCGTGATGCAGTCAAAGTTATCGTTGAAGAAACCATCGCCCAAACGGGCGTAACGTCGGCGAAAGAAATTGGCAAGCTCATGGGCGCGCTGATGCC
>JAPUDW010000310.1:0-2206 GCA_027492915.1 Bacteroidota bacterium
GGGCTGTTTTCGGGACTCTCATTCCCGACAGGTGCACCGTGCGTTGTTGCAAGTAGTAATGTGTTATCAGGCGACCATGAAAGGGTAGATCGCCAAGACCACCCGCTAAATGGAACTAATACCGCATATTTCATTAAACCAGCGTCAAAGCCTGTTATATCACCATTCAGTAATGAAGCTGAGTCAAAGAAACCAACTCTATCGGCTTGCGCCCATGCCAATTTTTGACCGTCTGGTGACCACTGAAACCGTGTCCCCCACCATCCATATAATCCCCCACCAGAGCGTCCTAAAAGCTGCTTAACCCCTAGTGATTCACCCGTATTCGGGTCAACTCGCATTTGCCATAGATCGTGAAATGGCAGCCATCCCGGAGTTGCTTGACTGAGTTCCGCAGAGGAATAGCTGATCGTGTTTTCGAGTTCAGGTATCCAATCAGCATACAGAATATTATCGAGTACAAGACTAACTGGTTGTGAGGGTCGAGCGACATCATTAATCATCCAGAGTTGATTAAAGGTTGTTGATGCCTCAGTTGCACTTGGTTTCTGCGTATAAAGAAGTTGTCGCCCATTAGGAGATAGGGCAAAAACATGCGAATCAAGATTACCTTCTGTTGTTATAGGTTTTTTAGACGTTGTGCTGCCTTGAATTACCCACACATTTCCATTGCTTTTATAGGCTAATAATCCTTCTATAGCAACAGGCTCAACATCACCCGATATGCCAACATAAATGATTTCATCCTGTGCCGCCTTTACTTCAGTGGTACGGGTTATCACACGATCTTTAGGTGTGCCATCAATGATTGTTACGCGATAGCAAATTTCTTGCGAACCTGCTTGTCCAGATTTGACAACCTTTTTCTCGCCCGGCTGAAGGCCTTCATTAAGCACTTGAGACTGCTTATATGGGATTTCAGAAGTCTCACACTCTTCACGTTCAGAGACACGCGCAATGGTAATTTGCATTCCATCAGCAATCTGTGTGAAGGGCGGCGGATTAACAATGTCGAGTTCGGAGTATTGAATATCAACTTTAGGGTCGCGGAGGAATTCATCAATTGTCGTTGCAGAAGGTACATCAAATATACGTTCACGCCCATCAGCAATCAATTTAACCCGGATTTGGACAGCCTGAGGTGTTTCACGACAGGCTACCATTACAAATAATAAGCTAAATAGTAAAAGTGCACGAATATGATGTGGGCGCAGTATCATGGTCATTTAGAATGCTTTGTCAAAGTTATAACGCTATCATGTCCAATATAAACCAGACCCCACATGTTATGCGAGGTCTGGTTTATTTATGGTTAGGACTATTTAATCAGCCGACCTATGGTACCCATGATGGGGCACTATCGTTACTGGTTCCGTCGGATACTTTAGTAACACCGCTACCATCGGTATTCATGACATAGACCTGAGAGAGACCATTATCCTGCGATACAAACACGATTTGTGCCCCGTCCGGCGACCAAGCAGGACGTGTATCCGGTCTTGTCGCATCAGATATACGTACAGGATTTGAGCCGTCAGCATTAACTACGAAGATTTGGGCCAATGACTCTCGATCAGATACAAATGCGATTTGGCTGCTGTTAGGCGACCATGTTGGCGCAGCATCGGTGCTACTTGGACTATTTGACACATTCAGAATTGTGCCATCCAGTGATTGAATATAGATTTCGTTATTTCCGTCACGGTCGCTCATGAAGGCAAGTCGGGTACCATCCGGCGATGGGGCAGGATAAGTTTCATTTGATGTCGCATTGGTCAAATTGACAGGATTGCTACCATCTGGGTTGACGGAATAGATCTCATAGTTCCCGTCACGGCTCGTGATAAAGACAATCACGCTGCCGTCAGGCGCCCACACAGGCGAACCATCCGTAGCCGGATTATCGGTCACACGAATGATATTAGAACCATCACTATTCATGACGTAAATCTCGTCATTACCGTCTCGGTTTGAGACGAATGCGATGCGGTTACCATCCGGCGATGCTGATGGACTAGTATCGCTTGCACCATGATTCGTGAGGTTCGTGATCGTTCCATCAGTGGACATTAGATAGATTTCATCATTACCTGTGCGATTCGAAACAAACACGATTGCATCGTTAAGAGGCGGTGGCACAGGTATCACTACTGCCGCATTGACGGTAATTGTCTGCGGATCAGACGGGTCACTACCGCCGTTATTG
>JAPUDW010000310.1:2306-8679 GCA_027492915.1 Bacteroidota bacterium
CACTGGTGGTGCCATCACCGAAATCCCACAGGTAGGTTAGGTTATCACCGCTCGATGTGCTGGTGAAGTTGACCACCAGTGATGAGTTGCCGCTGGTCGGGTCAGCCGTGAAGCTCGCAATCGGTGCGATGGGTGCCGCATTGACGGTAATTGTCTGCGGATCAGACGGGTCACTACCGCCGTTATTGGAAACGGTCAGCGTGACGGTATACTGGCCGACCTGCGCGTATTCGTGGACAGGGTTAGCATCGGCACTGGTGGTGCCATCACCGAAATCCCACAGGTAGGTTAGGTTATCACCGCTCGACGTGCTGGTGAAGCTGATCACCAGTGGTGAGTTGCCGCTGGTCGGGTCAGCCGTGAAGCTCGCAATCGGTGCGATGGGTGCGGCATTAACCGTGATGGTCTGCGGATCGGAGACATCACTGCCACCTAAGCCGCTGACTGTCAAAGTTACTATATAGGTGCCAGCATTCTGGAACAAGAAACTCGTGTTCGCGGTATCAGCCGTTCCAAGCACTGCGCCGTTACTATCAGTAATTGACCACGCGTAAGCGTTGAAATCACCTGTCGATGTGCTGACGAAGGTTACACTTAACGCAGCGTTGCCGCTGGTCGGGTCAGCCGTGAAGCTCGCAATCGGTGCGATGGGTGCCGCATTGACGGTAATTGTCTGCGGATCAGACGGGTCACTACCGCCGTTATTGGAAACGGTCAGCGTGACGGTATACTGGCCGACCTGCGCGTATTCGTGGACAGGGTTAGCATCGGCACTGGTGGTGCCATCACCGAAATCCCACAGGTAGGTTAGGTTATCACCGCTCGATGTGCTGGTGAAGTTGACCACCAGTGATGAGTTGCCGCTGGTCGGGTCAGCCGTGAAGCTCGCAATCGGTGCGATGGGTGCCGCATTAACCGTGATCGTTTGCGGATCGGAGGGGTCGCTACCGCCATTGTTGCTAACCGTCAGGGTAACGATGTACTGGCCGACCTGCGCGTATTCGTGGATAGGGTTGGCATCGGTGCTGGTCGTGCCATCACCGAAATCCCACAGGTAGGTTAGGTTATCACCGCTCGACGTGCTAGTGAAGTTGACCACCAGCGATGAGTTCCCACTTGTCGGGTCAGCCGTGAAGCTCGCAACCGGTGCGACGGGTGCGGATGTAACCGTGATGGTCTGCGGATCAGAGACATCACTGCCACCTAAGCCGCTGACTGTCAAAGTCACTATATAGGTGCCAGCATTCTGGAACAAGAAACTCGTGTTCGCGGTATCAGCCGTTCCAAGCACTGCGCCGTTACTATCAGTAATTGACCACGCGTAAGCGTTGAAATCACCTGTCGATGTGCTGACGAAGGTCACGCTTAACGCAGCGTTGCCGCTTGTCGGGTCAGCCGTGAAACTGGCGACAGGTACGACTGGCGCGGATGTAACCGTGATCGTTTTCTGGGTGGAATTACTTCCGGCACTATTTGTTACAGTTAGCTTTGCATTATAAGTACCAACGGCTGCATAGCTGTGAACTGGACTTGCATCGGTAACACTCGGCGAGTTATCGCCAAAGTCCCACGCATAGGTCAAGCTTTCTCCTGTAGACTGATTCGTGAACTGGACATTGAGTGGGGAAGTGCCACTAACAGGGTCTGCAATAAATGCAGCAACGGGCGCAGCGACCGGTTTGGTTGCGGTGATCGTTGATTGCGCTTCACTTGCCCCACCAGCACCTGTTACCGTCAATTTCACAGTGTATGTGCCGACATTTGCGTATGTATGCGCTGGGTCTTTAGTCGTGCCAAGCGGAGAACCGTCGCCAAAGTCCCAACTGTAGCTGGCAATATTGCCGGATGATTGATTGGTGAATTGGATAGCCAACGGGGCATTACCCGAAGTCGAATTTTGTGTAAATGCAGCAACGGGTGCATCAGGTGGTTTTACAGCGGTAATTTTGGCTTGGACAACATTTTGTCCGCCGGGGCCAATAACTGTTAGCCTAACCGTGAATTCGCCCGCAGTCGCAAAGGTGTGAATTGGGTTCTTATCAACGCTGGTTGTACCATCACCGAAGTCCCAACTATAACTCGTGATTTGACCTGTTGACTGGTTCGCGAACTGTACAAGCAAGGGCGTGTTGCCAGTTGCTTTATCAGGCGTAAATGCAGCAATCGGTGGTGGGATAACGGGATCTTGCACAGTGATCTTCCGTGTCACAAATGAGGTGCCACCGGGGCCGGCAATTCCCAAGATAACGTTATAGGTTCCAACGGCCACAAATTGATGGGTGGGGTTAGGTTCTGTGCTCACCGTCCCATCGCCAAATGCCCAATTGATACCAGTGATGTTACCTGTGGATTGGTTGGTAAATTTAACGGTCAACGGAGATGGGCCGCTGGTTGTATCTTGTGTGAATGCCGCCACCGGCGCGGACGGACTTTGAACGTTAATTTGTTGGGTAACATTTGACGTGCCACCGGGGCCGGTAACCGTCAGTGTTACATAATACACTCCCGGCGAACGGAATGTATAAACGGGATTAGCTTCGGCGCTGCTCCCACCATCACCAAATGTCCATGTGAAATTGCTGATATTGCCGCTGGACTGGTTGATGAAGCGCACAACCAACGGTGCTTGCCCCGTCGTACGGTCTTGGGTAAACGCCGCAATGGGCCGCGGAATATTTGGGGTTGCGGATGGAACCGGCGTCGGAGCCTGATTTTGAATACGAATATTGTTGACAATCGTTGCCAGACTCGTGCCGTCACGCAAGGTAACGCGTAGTCTTAATTGATAGATACTATCTTGAACCTGCGTGGTATTCCAGATACCGAGCAAGCCGTTAAAAACCGGATTCTGGGAAATCCCTGTAGCCGGATACCAGAGATTTCCGGGGTTCGGATCAGGGCCATATTCAAGCTGATATTGGAGGAAAAGCGGATGAATCGCCGCTCCCAACACCTGCACATTACCCGCCACCACATTGCCGGGGATTGGTGACAATATCACAATACTGATCGGCGTAGGCGTATTGGTGGGGAAGGGGCGAAATGTGGGAGGTATCGAATTTGATGTCGGTGGCAGCACAAGTGATTGGCTAGTCGGCGGCGCTACCTGCGTAATGGGCAGCGTCGTTGGTAAGCCGCCAACACCTGAAATCGCAGTGCGCGTCGGCGCAGACGTATTCGTTGGTAATTCAGTTAGGGCAACCTGCTCTGGTGAATTGCTTAGATTACATCCACTTAACATCAAAAGTAATAAAAAGTAATAAACGAGCCGTATCTTGGCTAAACGAGCCATGACTATGCCTTTCTCGGTGCTGGTTAACAAATCAAGAATGATTATAACAGCTATTGATCTTCCCAACCTGACGTTAAGCTGACTATTTCACGCTTATATAGCTTACTTGTTAGTGCCCAAAAGCGATGCTACACTGATTTAGAGACATACTTTATTTTTACGAATTTGGTATTTGGGTTCCAATTACCGAGCGAAGTCGACGTTACGGGGGTAATGATGATGAAGGCGTTGATCGTTGATGATGAACAGGCAATCCGTGACGCATTGGGACGCAAATTGCACAGGGAAGGCTTCGAAGTTGTTTTGGCAGCCGATGGATTAGAAGGCTTACGCACCTTTCATGCAGAACACCCCGACTTGGTTATTCTGGATATCGTGATGCCCGGTGGCATGGATGGACTGACCATTTGCCAAAGGATACGCGAAATTGCAGACACCCCCATAATGATGTTATCGGCTCAAGCGATCACAGAAGATGACATCATTGAAGGTTTAAACGCCGGTGCTGACGAATATATTATCAAACCGATTCGCTTGAACGAGTTTGTTGCGCGGGTCAGCGCATTACTGCGGCGTTCGCAAATTACGTCTTCGGAAAGCCAACAGGGTTACAATGACGGTTATTTGAATGTCGATTTACATCGTCGGCATGTTTATGTGGACAGTCGTAAAATACATTTGACCCCAACCGAGTTTAAGCTTTTAGCAACTTTACTCGAAAATGCGGGGCGTGTAGTTACACAGCGCGACCTCTTAGAGCAGGTATGGGGCAGGGAATATATCAACGATATTTATTATCCGCGTGTCTACATCAGTCAGCTCCGACGTAAAGTTGAACCAGATCCCGCCAATCCCATTTATATATTGACTGAACATCGAATTGGATACCGGTTCGAAAAGCAATCGCCGATCATTACGAAGTCGCAATGACACATGGCCTTTTTTAACACAGTCAGCTTACTTTCCAATGGATTAACATTAGCACTGTCCTTGGGGTTTTTGTTGATTGTGTTGTGGAACGACGTGCGAAAAGAGCTGAATCAGTTTTTCGCCGTCTTTTTACTGCTGGTGATGCTTTGGAACGTTGGGTCGCTTTTCACGTTAGCGTTATCCATCATTTCCCCAAATTCTTCTGTTATCAAATTTGCCATTACCATAATGGAACTGGGGTTTACTGGTTCGAGCATCGCACTCTATTCAATGACTGCTGTATTGGTGGGTGTACACACGCGCCGTTTTCGGATAATGGCCTTTGCTGGTTTGTTATTGATTTTCGCCTATCAGGGTATTTTGATTTTTGCCGACGCACCGATTCAATTCTCGACTCTGGGTAACGGTTTCTTCAAATATCGCTTTCAACCTTTATCAGCTATTTTTTACCTGATGTTTGATGGCGTCACGCTATACTCAGTGTGGCGATACCGTCGCAAAATCAGAAGCTTCGGTTTATTTGTCGGCCTCAACTTATTCGCAATTAGTCAGAGCCTTGGCTTTTTAAACCCTGAGTTGCAGATCGCATCGCTTTCGATAACGATAGGGGGAGCCGCCGCTTTACTCATCAGTTTTGCGATGTTAAGACGCGAAATAATCACCCCGCTTGCGGAACGAATCACGCAAGTTGAAGCCGTCCATAAAGTTAGCCTCGCAATTACCAGCCATATTGCACTCGACCGTGTGATGAACCAGATCGCGACACAGGCTGTTACATGGCTGAACGCAGATGCTTCGGGTATTTTCTTAAAAGAGGATAATGACCAGCTAGAATTAGTGAGCGTTTATGAACTACCAGAATTATCTATTCATTCTCATTTCAAATTTGGGGAAGGGGTAGCGGGGAATGTAGCTGATACTAAGCAGTCCATTTACCTCGAAAATTATGAACGCGATTGGAAAGGAAGTCATGACTTCCCATATGCAAAAGAGACATTTGGTTCTGTAATTTGTGTGCCGCTTATTTACAGCGAGTCGACAATAGGAGTCTTGCTGGTCATTGCAGGGCGACAAGGACGACTGTTCCAGAAACAAGATGTACAACTGCTTGAATTGTTGGGCGCACAAGCAGCAGTAGCCATCGCTCACAGTCGTCTATTTGGCGAACAACAAAGTCTCACGCAGCAAGTAGAAGCCGCACATAACCAACTGCAAACCGTGTTGACGAGTACAGAGAATCCAGTTGTTGTCGTTGATCGAAAATTGCAATTAGTTTTTGCTAATCCAGCCTTTCGGAAGCTGTTTAAGGAAACTGACATCGTTCTTGGGGATGCGCTGATCAATTTGACACCTAAACCCATTCTCCCGGCTGACTATCGCCTCGCGCTCCGTGAACTGCGCCAAAAGCAAGCTCATATCTACGAGGTAACGATTAATAATCAGACATTCCTTTGCCATGTCGCTTCGCTAGGTCAACCGAACGCAACTGGTTGGGTTGCTGTCCTCAATGACATTAGCCAACTAAAAGAGCTTGACCGCCTGAAAAGCGAAATGATTAGGATGGCAAGCCACGACCTCAAAAACCCGCTGCAAGCGGCGATGGCTAATCTTGAATTGCTCCACGATGATCTCGAATCCTTCCATAACCCTGAAATCGCCTTATCCATGACGGCGATTAACACGCAGCTCACTCGAATGAATAAAATCATCAACGGGGTGCTTGATCTAGAACGGATCAAGGGTGGTCAGCTTGTCACAGAACTGTGCTCTGCCGGACAAATAGTCAACGAAGTCTTACACGATATGGAATTTTTGGCCGTTGAAAGGGAAATCACACTTTCGGCAGACATTGAGAGTGACTTACCCCTTTTCAAAGCTGACCCTGACCAATTTCGACAAGCGCTGGTTAACTTAGTCGAAAATGCGGTTAAATTTACAATGCCTAATGGGCAGATCATCATAAAAGTTGGATTAGAAAAAAATCAGGTATGTTTTGCTATTGAGGATACAGGGATTGGCATTCCTGCAGAATTGCAGGAACATGTTTTTGAACGCTTTTGGAGGGGAGGCCAGCGCGGTCAGAATGGTGCTGAGCATATCACTGGAACAGGTATAGGACTAAGCCTTGTAAAGACACTTGTGGAAAACCAC
>JAPUDW010000311.1 GCA_027492915.1 Bacteroidota bacterium
GCCGGCGCGTTGGCGCAGGCGAAGGCCGAGGAATGGATACAATCCGACAAGGAATATGTGAGCATGGCGGGCTGGAACATGCTTGGCACAATCGCCACCCATGACACCTCACTGCCGGATGCGTATTTTGAGGCCTATCTGGCGATTATGGAGCGGGATTTGCACGGGAGCAAGAATTGGGTGCGGTATGCGATGAACAACGCGCTGATCGCTATTGGCGCACGTAATCCAGTACTACAAGCAGAGGCGATTGCGGCGGCAGAGCGCATTGGTAAAGTCGAGGTTGACCACGGGATGACGTGGTGTAAAACGCCGGACGCGATCACCTATATTCAGAAAACGGTTGACCACCGCATGAAGAAGGCGGCAGCGAACGCCATTCGCAAACCCGCGAAAAAACCGGTGACGGCGTAACAATCTACAGCCAGAAATGATAAGGGACGGTATAGAGTTACCGTCCCTTTTTTGTTTGGTGTTATGAAAACCGGAGGGTCACAGACCCTCCCCTACAGGTAGGCAGGTTTGTGGGTTATTTCGCGCCGATGTCCACGATACGGACGCTGATGAGGCGTTCGGGGATAATCGAGTTGGCGTTGGGGTCAGAGTCAACATCGCGCACTTTGATCTTATTGACCACATCCATGCCTTCGACGACTTCACCGATGATGGTATAGCCGTTATTTAGGAAGTCGGCTGGCCCGAAGGTGATGAAGAACTGGCTGCCGGCGGAGTTCGGCTGGTTGGTGCGGGCAACACCGATGACACCGGGCTTGTCGTACTTCATGGGGCCGGTGGCTTCTAGCGGGATGTTGTTATAACCGGGGCCGCCCGCGCCTGTGCCGCTAGGGTCGCCGGTTTGCGCCATGAAGCCGGTGATGACACGGTGGAAGCCGATGTTGTCGTAAAAGCCTTTCGAGGCCAAGAACACAAAGTTATTGACGTTTTGGGGGGCGTTGGTGGGGTTCAACTGAATGATGAACTTGCCCTGTTCGGTGGTGACGATAGCGCAGTAGGTGTGCGAGTTTTCGATGACTTGTTCCGGCGCGGAGAACTGCTGCTGGTTGCTGTTCTCCGGCATCGTGATATTCGGGTCGGTCACATCGGCACAGGTCGCCACGGGCTGCTGGGCGATGCCACCCAAGCCGTTGGCGCTGCTGGCGGCTGCCTCACCACCTGCGGGCCCATCCTGTAAGGATTCCGGGGTTGGTGTGCTTTCGGATGAGGCTGAAGGGGGTTGTGCCGTTGGCGTGGTGGCGGCAGGGCTGCACGCGGCAGCGACGATCATCGCCAGCGCGAGTAGGGGAACAAATCGCAATTTCATTTCGATATATCTCTTTTCCATTAGCTAACTCGATCAACAAACAAGGTTATTGTAAAAGGGGCGCGGTTAAATGGAAGAACGAGTCGGTGAAAGTTGATAAGGGGTTGGTGAGAGAGAAGAAGCCAATAGTCTTTAGTTGGTAGTCGTTAGAGGAATGCAAATGCAATTGAACCGCCATCCACAGGAGGCTTCGCACAGTCGCCAAGAACGCCAAGTTCAAGGCAGAGGGATTTTTAACACAGAGTCTCAATGGCACGAAGGCACAGAGAATTTACAACAGAAAAGAAATCCTTTTTCGCTTGAGAGGAGGAATAAATAGCATATACAGGTGCTCCCCTACGGTGGTGTGTTTGGGGCTAGGGCGGCATCCTGATGATGAGGGGTATACGGGGCATCTATGGAGCCGTTATTTAAGCTATACTGCTCCTGCACCCTCTTGCTGAACTCACTCATGGAGCATATTACGATGAAGTGGACACCTGACGAACTCGCGATGATGGACTCAGCTTCTAATGCGAGTATCACGTTTATTATAGCCATGTTGGCCGACGAGCGCGGTGTTCATGTCGAAACGGCAATCAGCCTCGCGGGTAGTTTGGCGGGGGTTTCTATCCTCAGAAATGTTGCCACATACGACAAAATTGATCTCACAGAGCTCATCCGCACCGTACCGGGTACGCCTGTCTTTATCGAGTCGGTCAACTCAATTGGTACCGAAGTCGCCAATTTTATGATGGCGTACTGCCAGTCGTTGGGAATTGATAGCAAAAGCGGATGGAGTGATGATGTGCCAGAGGATAACCAGCCTCTTCGCCTAGCAGTGGAGATGCTCTACGATTATGAAAAGCCTTTTATCGAGCTGATGGATCAGCAACGTGTGCCGCCAGAATTCCGGCCGTTTGTGGCGGCGTTGGCAGCGATGAAGCTGATCGGGAAGGGCGCACAAATCCTGAACCCTGATATCGGGAAGTCGATTGCCATCTCGGCAGCGGTGGCGGCCAGCAAAACGGTGCCGTTGGCGTGAGTATTGACGGCGTTAAACATAGGGGACGCACAGCCGTGCGCCCCTACAGTAGATGATTTACAGCAGCATACCGATGAGGATGTCGTACACTCGCCAGATAGCGCGTTTGGCGGGGTCTGCCCACTGGCGCGAGGGCAGGACGGGTGGGAAGCTGCTGGCGTTTGGTTCGTCCCACGAGTTGTTCCAGCCTTCACCCGTCCACAGCAAGTCGGCACCATCTAAGCCGAGTTCCTTCAGCATCCCCTGCGGCGCATAGCCATTATTCTCGAAGTGGTTATCGTGTATCCAGTTGTTTTCCGGCAGCACGCCAAGATCGAACACGGTGTCGCGTGAGTAGATGGTGTAGAGGCTGGTGAGGCCGATGCCGAAGCTCTGGTTGCCGGTGATGGTGTTGTTAAAGACCTCGGTGCTGTCGGCGGTCATAATCATGATGCCGGTTCCGGGCGGCACTTTGGAGACGGTCGAGTTGGGCTTGCCGAAGTTGGGGTGGTTGTTGTTCTCGATACGATTGTTGTAGACGCGGGTGTTATAGCCGACACGCGATGGGTTGTTGGGCAGCAAGAACACGAGGATCGCGCCGCTGTTGTCGTGGGCGTAGTTGTCGTAGACATCGGCGTTGGTGCTGTTTTCAATTTCGATGCCGGTGACGTTGTTGAATACCTCGTTATTCCGCACGATGATCGGCCCGCGGCTTTGCCCGACATAGATACCCGCGTCGGCGATACCGCTGACCACATTATGCTCAATAAGAATGTCGGTGCTTTCGACCGGATACAGACCGTATAAGCCCGTGTCCTGAATAATGATATCGCGGTAGATGACGCGCTCGGCTCCGGTGGTAAGTACGCCGTTGCCGATGTAATCCTTGATGCCGAAACCTTCCAGCGTGAAGTCGTCGCCGGTGGTGTTGAAGCCGTCACTCATCAGCTTTTGCCCATCGAGCCACGGACGTTCCTCGCTATTGACCACACCCTTGATGGTCAGGCCGGGGACATCGACATAAACCGTTTCATTGTAGATGCCCGGCTCGACCAGTACGGTGTCACCCGGTTGGGCTTGATCCACACCCGATTGGATGGTGTCGCCAGGTTTGACGGTGATGGTTTGCGGTGGACGGGCTTCGGCGGCGGTGGTCGGCGGCGCGTCGGAACGTTCAACGAGATCACGGGCGGGGTTTTGTAAGTGACCCACAACTGGGAGACCGGACGGCACAGTGGTGGGAATAGTAATCAGGTCGGTTGGCTCGTCGGTGAGGGCGTACATGAAGGCGACAAGATCGCTGGTTTGCTGGTCAGTGAGTGAAAAGCCCTGCAAAAATTCATCCGGCGCGACATCCACACCGAAGGCTGGCCCACCACCCTTGGCGTAGAAATCGACCACTTCTTCGAGGGTGGTGAACACGCCGTTGTGCATATAAGGGGCGGTGAGGGCGACGTTCCGTAAGCCGGGGGTGCGGAAGGCGCGGGTTGAGTCCGGCCCGTTGACAATTTCCACCTGTCCCAAGTCGGGGTTGAGGGGGTTGGTGTCCGGCACGCCGAGGACGCTGAAGGTGTTGTTGGTGAAGGTCGGGTAGGTGTGGCATTCGAAGCAGCGGGTTTGGGCGCTGCGGAACACGTTGAAGCCGCGCCGTTGGGCGGGTGTAAGGGCGTTAAAGTCGCCCGCCGCGAATTGGTCGAAGGGCGAGTCGTGGGCGACAAGGGTGCGCTCGAAGGCGGCAATCGCTTGCACCACGTTACCAATCGTCAGCCCATCGGGAAAGGCACCATCAAACGCGGTTTGATATTCAGGGATACCCGCAAGCTGCGACACGAGTTCTTCGGGGTTAGCGGCCATCTCGTTTTCGTTGGTGAGCGGCGTGAGCATTTGATCTTCGAGCGACTTCGAGCGGCCATCCCAGAAGAGGCTGGTGGCGTAGGCCACATTCCACAGCGACGGGGCGTTACGGCGTAAGTCCTCGCCATGTGCGCCCACGGCAACCGGCTTGCCATCGCTAAAGCCCATATCGGGGTGGTGGCAGCTTGCACATGAGAGATCATCATTCGCCGAGAGAATGGGGTCGTAAAACAACAGCTTGCCGAGCGCGGCTTGGTCAGGGTTCGGCGCGGCGACCTGCGGCCACGACGCTTGTAGACCGCTAATGGCAGCACCTTCCTGCCGCGCACCGCCACCCTGCTGCGCGAGCGGAATAGGGGCATCTTCCGGCACGGGCAGATACGCGGCAGCCACGATCAGCGCACCGATGAGCATCAGCGGGATGCCAACGATCCAGCGCCAGCGACCACGGCGGCGCTTGGGTTTGTCTTGGGCAGTAGGGTTTTCGAGGGGTGAAATCGGCAGGTCGGCAGGCTGGGTTGTCATAAAAGTTTATCCACAAAAATATGTTTTGAGCCGTGCCGCCCATTTTAGCGTAAGTCGGCTGTCTCCTCAAAAGATTGAGGCGAATGGGGATGAATACAGCACGATACGCTTTCATTTTTACACGGGGTATCCCCCATGTTATTTTCTCTATTTTTACACCCAATAAAAAAGGACACAGTGGTTGAATGGCTGTGTCCTTTTGTTTAGTTACGGTGGTTAGCGGTAATTAACACACGCCAGAGAACAACCAGTAACGCGCACCGGCATTCGACCGCACATAGGTTACAGCGCGACCATCAGGCAGGATGAAGCAGGTTTGTGACTGGCTGCTCACCGTCGTGCTGATGAAGGTCGCAGTGAAACCCTGTTCCGGTGCGAGCGCCCAACCGAGGTTATTGCGTACTTCAGGGAAGTTACTCCACACCTTTGCCATGCCGAAGGTCGGACGAAAGCGATCCATCGGCTGCGGGTTAATCGTGGTGTATTCGGGCAGGTTGGCATACTGGGCAGGTGTATAAACGGTGTAGGTCGCGTTTAAAGCCCCGCCATTGTTATAAAACACGACGATGTTGCCTGTGCGCCCTTCC
Source organism: Bacteroidota bacterium (assembly GCA_027492915.1). Classification (GTDB taxonomy): domain Bacteria; phylum Chloroflexota; class Anaerolineae; order Aggregatilineales; family Phototrophicaceae; genus CFX2. The sequence goes on from JAPUDW010000311.1 coordinate 5,291, forward strand.
CAGACCATGAAGCCGCCCTCAAAAGGTGCATAGCTGGCGATAGTGGTGGTCACAACCGGCCCCGTTGGCGCGGGTGTAACGGTGGGTGGGGGCGGTGGCGGTGGCACGATGCCGCCTGTCGTCCAGTTGCGCAGGCCATCGACATAGATGATACGACCGTCCGGCACATTGAACGTGAACGAGCTGCCGGTGCGGGTAACCATAATCAGGTAGCTGACTTCCGGCGTGGTTGCCCAACCGAGGCCACGGCGAACGTCTACGAAGTTGCCCCAGACCTTGCCGAGACCGAAGGCTGGACGGATGCGACCAGCGGGTACGGCATCCGGCACGGGGTTATCCGGCAGATAGCCGTAGCGGTATGACGGGAAACTGGTCGTATAACCGGATGCTTGCCCGACATACACCGAGATTTCGCCGTTATCCTTGCGCCAGAACATAAAGCCGTTTTCGAAGCTTTGGAACTGTACCTGCACGTTGTAAACGTTGGAATTTGGTGGAGGCAGCGGAGCAGGTGTAACCACCACGCTACCCTGCGGCACGCGCAACTGCTGACCGACATTAATCCGGTTGATATTGGCGAGGCAGTTCCCATTGGCGAGGACGGTGGTGGTGGTGCCATAACGCTGGGCGATTTTGTAAAGTGTGTCGCCCGGCCCGACAGTATAGAGTGTCCAACCTGCGGGCACAGGACATTGTGCCGCGGCTGCCTGAATGCCCATTGGCCCGAAGGCGAAGGGCAGCACGAAAATAGCCGCTAGAATGCCCAGCATCCAACGGTGTTTTAAAACTGAGAACTTGGTTTGCATGATCTTTCCCCCGATTCTGCGGATTTGTTTGGCGTTTACGAATGATGTTTCGCCATTACATTTTTGTTACATCTATAGCTTAGGACGATTTTTGCTATTTGTAACCTACGACCAATATACGCCTGACCGATGGAAAATATCTCCACCAAATGGCGGATGCCGTGGTCGTACCTAATTCGGGGATGTTAGGTGTGTCAAATACTGTTTTTGTAGTGAAATGTGTTTGGTAAGCAGAGGTTTGCCGCCGACAAGCCCCTACATAATAATTCTGGGCTTAACTTTCTCCGCTGTTCTTTGGCCTGTTTGATCGGAATCCCAGCCCGTACAGCGCCACGCCGAGCAGAAACACCAGCAGCCCCAACACCCAACCGCTGTATAACGGGGTGAGCAGGTTTTGCGTTTCCAGATAGCCGACCGACAGCAAGCGTTCGAGGTAGACCTGCACCACACCCGCCGCACCCAGCGCCAGTGCCCCACCGAGGATGCCAACCGATACCAACCAGAACGGCGTGAGGCCGGTGATGCGCCAGTTACGCCCGCGCAGTTCGGCGGTGGCTTGATTGACCACACCCAGACTCATAACAACCGCTGCCAACAGAGCGAGGCTGGTTTGCAAATCGCTCAGGCGTGTGCCGACGGTGAAGGGGCGAATTGCGGGCGCAAACTCCACCGCGCCGACTAAGCCGAACGCCAGAAAGAACAGCAGCAGGCTCAACGTGAACCAGTGCGCCGATAGGGTATGGGTGCTGTTGCGGCGGGTGAGCGCGGTGTAGCAGCGGGCGATAATCATCAGGTACAGCAGCGGCGCGACCACAACCGCGATACTGCCGAGGCCGGTGGTGCTGATCCACTCCACAGTACCCTGCAAGCTGCCGAAGGTGAGCGATACCCCCGCCAGCAGCACCAAGCCCCCCGCGATAAAAATGTCATGATCCAGCCACGCAAAGGTGAGGTCACTAAAGCGGTGCATGAGCCAGTAGCCGAGTGCCAGCGCCATCAATGGGAAGGCGGTGTAAAGCTGCAAACCAACGGCGACCGACCGCAGCACGCGATCCTGCGAGTAATCACTCACGGGCAGCAAGCCGATGAGGATGCCGACCAGAACCAGCACCAAGCCCAGCGCCCACAGTTGGATTTGCGCCGTTCGTAGGTTCGGCACGACCGTCACCAGTACCAGCGTCAGTGCCACCACTTCGACCCCGCTGAGTATCCACGGCAGTTCGAGCAGGTTACGCCCACCGAGCAGCCCGAATAACCCCGCGAGGACGCTCAACACAATCAGCACCGTCCACAACAGGCTGGCGAGGCGCAGCGTGGTCGTGTTCAAGCGCTGCTGTCCGCCGATGTATAAGCCGCCGCCGATTAAGCCCGTTAGCACCGTCAGATGCAGCAGCACATTCGCCAGCGCTCCGGCCTGGTGGTAAGGCAGCACGGTTAGCAGGCCGTCCTCTGGCGCGAGGAACTTAACCCCCGCCACTACCGAGGCGATGCCGTACAAGAGCAGCAGCAGCACCGTTTGCTGAAAGAAGCGCAGGGTTATTTTTTGTGTGGTCGTCATAAGTCTATTTTGTGTCCTTATTCGGGTCGAAATTCAATATCTTTGTCGTCGCCGTAAATCATTTCCATAACCCAATCAAACATCGTTTGGCCTTGTTGCTGTTGTGCAAGTCGAACGTTTTCATTCAATGTAATCAAATATTCTTGGCTGCTTTCGAGGCTGTTTTTTAACCGTTTCCTTTTTAAAGCATCCAAATTATGAGTATTGGTGTATTCCTCTTGAAGGATGCCAATTTGTCGTTTCCATTCTTCGATTCCTTCTTGCCAGAATACAGCAGTTGCCTCATATCCAAAATCACGCTTCGATTTGTTAATATTTTTCCAAACCAATATAAAAAAGCGTGGAAGCGACCCAAAATCGCCTCTTAAAATATCGTTGAGCGCGTTGAGATTTCTTCCCCATTGCACATTAGGTATCAGCGATTTTTCCACTTCATCAAACAAACTATCGAAATCATGAAAATTGTTACCGTCAATGACAAAAGTTGGTTTATCCATCGCTCACCGTATTCATCTATCCACTAAAGACTACTGACTATCGACTTCCTACTGTGTCATCAAAAATGCGATTAGGTCATTAATCTGGTCGCTGCGCAGTACGTCGCCGAAGTTCTTCTGCATCACGTCCTGAAAGCCATCTACGATATGGGCGGAGGGGTTCACAATCGACGTGCGAATGTAGGCTTCCGCACTTTGCCCTTCCATGCGAGTGGCGGCACGTTCGGCGATCCCCGCCAGCGATGGCCCGACGATCACCACATCCGGCGCGAGCGAGTGGCAGGTCGAGCAGATGGCAGGGGTATTGCTAAACAATGCTTGCCCGCGCACCACCGGATCATCACTTTCGGGTGCGGCGTTATCAAGAGATGCGGCTGGCTGCACATTCACGCTGCCACCACTGCTCACCACAATTGGGCGCGGCGGCCAGTCCTTGGCGGCTGGCTGTTCACCCGCCCACTGCAAGAACGCGAGCAGGTTGTCGGTTTCGGATTTC
>JAPUDW010000312.1 GCA_027492915.1 Bacteroidota bacterium
ATTGTAGCCTACGTGGTGGAAGATTGGTCGGAACACTACAACGGACACTGGAAGCAGCAGCCGGAAATTTCTGGCGGCGGCTTTATGTTTGACACGGGCGCACACATGCTCAACACGGTTGCGCACCTCGCAGGGCAAGATTTTGTGGAAGTGGCAGCGTGGCTGGATAACCGTGGCAAGCCAGTTGATATTCTGGGCTGCGTGATGGGGCGGCTAGAAGGCGGCGCCTTGGTCACCATGAATTCGTGCGGTAACTCCATCCATGCATGCGCTTCGGAAATCCGCGTGTTTACGACCGGCGCGATTATCCGCACCGGCATCTGGGGCGAGTTCCTCGATATTCAGCGCGAAGGCGAAAAAACGCTGCAACCGGTGACGGTTCCAGCCTCACTGGGTGCCTATGAACAATTTCATGCAGTGCGTTCAGGTAAGGTGAAGAACCCTTCACCGCCGGAAATCGGTTTGCGCATGGCGAAGCTGTGGGATGCGATCCGCGCATCGGCAGCGCAAAACGGCGCGCTGGTGCGGTTGAAGTAAACCTTACCTCCTACACTCGCTAAAGTCGCTCGTAGCCTCTCCATAAATGGCGAGGGGAAATAAAACGGGAAATGAAAGGCGCACAGCCGTGCGCCCCTACCATAATGATTTGAGTGTTCAAAATATTTCGGTTTGGCTTTAACAAAGGACTATCATCATGACAGATGGGTTGCGCGTTACGATTTGGAATGAAGGCCGCCACGAACAAATCCACGAGGCGGTACAGAAGGTGTATCCCGACGGGATGGGCAACACGATTGCTAAGGGTTTGCAAGAATACGGCTACAAGACGCGGGTATTCACCTTCGATGATCCCGAACACGGCCTGACGGACGAGGTGTTGAGTCAGACGGACGTGCTGACATGGTGGGGACACATGCTGCACAACGATGTGCAGGATGCGGTAGTTGACCGTGTACAAAAGTACGTACTTAACGGCATGGGCTTACTGGTGCTGCATTCGGGGCACGAGTCGAAGATTTTCAAGCGGCTGATGGGGACAACCTGCGACCTGAAATGGCGCGAAGCGACCGACACCGAGCGCCTTTGGGTATCGGAACCCGGTCACCCGATTGCGGAGGGCATCGGCGACTTTATTGAATTACCGCAAGAAGAAATGTACGGCGAACCCTTCTATATCCCGACACCCGATCATCAAGTGTTCATTAGCTGGTTTGAAGGCGGCGAGGTATTCCGCAGCGGCGCGACATGGACACGCGGACGGGGGAAGATTTTCTACTTCCGCCCCGGCCACGAAACTTACCCGACCTACCACAATCCGCAAGTCATCCGCGTGATTGCCAACGGCATCAAATGGGCAGCGCCGACGGTGGGCGCAACCATCAGCGCGGAACGCCACCGCAAAGTACCGATTGAGACGCTGAAGCCGAAGGGCTAGACCCCATCATCCCCTAAGAGGGCGCATGGCTATGCGCCCTACAGAATTAGGTTGTACGCGGCACACCAGTTGATTCGCGGGTAACGAGTTGGGTTCCAACGGTGATGGTTTGGAACTGCGCAGTCGGTTCTTCAATCTGCCGCAGCAGCAGGTCGATGGCTGCCTGACCAATATGTTCGGGCGGCTGCACCATCGTCGTGAGGCGCGGGATGACGTGCGAGGCTAAAGGAATATCATCGAAGCCCATTACCGATAAGTCACGTGGTACATTCAAGCCTAATTCATACGCGGCTCGCAAGACACCGACCGCACTGGCATCGGTCAAAGCGAAGATAGCCGTAATTTCGGGCGATTGGCGCAAGAGGGTGAACGTCCCTAGATAACCCGCTTTGGATTGATTTTGTTCATCGCTGAAAATGCAATTGCGTGTATCAAATTCCAAGCCAGCATCAGCCATCGCCTGCCGCACACCGGCAATACGTTCGCTGCCGGGGCCGTACTTCGGCAGGAGCGCATCAGTACCCGCGTCGAGCATACCGATATGCTTATGACCGAGTTCGATCAAATGCCGTGCCCCATCATACCCACCCTGATAATTATTTGACACGACCTGATTAACTTTAAGCGACCGGATACCACGATCTACAAGTACCACGGCGATGTTGGCATCCATCAAGCGCTCTACGTTGGCAATCGACCCTTGAACGGGCAGCGCGGGGACGAGGATGGTACCCTGCACGCGATTCTGGATGAGATTATCGATACAAATTGTTTCTTTGGTGGTGTCGCTTTCGGTGCTGGCAAAAAGCGGGCTGTAGCCATTCGCGGACAGTGCTTTTTCGATGGCGAAGGCCAAATTGCCAAAGTAGAAATCGTTAAGGTGCGGCACGAGTACGCCGATACTTTGCGTTTGCTGGCGGCGCAGGTTGCGGGCGGGCATACTCGGTTTGTAATTGAGTTCCTCGACCACATTCAGCACCTTCGTGCGGATGTCCGGGCTAACATATTTGGTGTCGTTGAGCACGCGCGAAACAGTCGCGATGGAGACCCCCGCTTTTTTGGCGACGGACTTGATGGAAGTCATTTGTGAAATTCCTATCTTTGTTGACAACTATCCTGCGAGTGTGCTACATTCTAAACAATTCAGGAAAACGTTTTCCCATAAGTTACCTGAAACTCACATTATTTCAAAATGGTTTGTGAGGAGGATTGATCGATCAAAGCCCATTATAAACAATCTCAAAGAAAATTAATGTCCATATTATATGTTATAGGAGAGATACGGTTATGGGACTCCAAAAATCTTTGTCACGTCGTAATTTTCTGAAGATGTCCGTCCTCGCAGCCGGTGGTGTCGCTTCCGCCGGTATGCTCGGTATGCCTTACCTTGTCGTGGGGCAAGACACAACCGAATTAACCCTCGTTCACCCCGGTCGTGAACTCGGCATCAAGTACTGGGATGTAATTATTGAAGGCTTCAACGCCAAGATGCAGGCAGACGGCAAGCCCTTCCGCATGAAGCAATCCCCCGGCCCTGCCACCGACAATGACTATGTGACCAAAATCACCCTTGATGCTGCATCCGGCACATTGGGCGATGTGGTTTCGGTCAACGCTGCCCGTTACGAAGATATGGCGGCGGCAGGTTATCTGGCTGACCTCACCGGCTTGCTGGAAGGCAACGCGGACTGGGAACAGTACTCGCAGGTTGTGAAAGATCAGTTGGCAATTGGCGGCAAGATTTACGGTGTGGCGGATGCCGGTACCTTCACCCTGTACTACCGCAAAGACCTGCTGAGCGAAGCTGGTATTTCGATTGAACAACCCAAGACATGGGATGATTTCTACGGCGTGGCTGACGAAATCCTCACCAAGACGGGCGCGACCCCTATCGGTATCCCGGGTGCGCGCGCATGGGGTGGTGGAACATGGGAAGAGGGCTTCCGCCATGTGTGGCTGGGCTTCGCTGAATCCAACCAAATTTTTGACACCGCAGACAACAAGTGGGTCGTCAAGAGTGATGGCTTGCTTAAGGCACTTCAAGTTTATGAAACACTGGCAACCAACAAGTGGCTGACGGTTGATGCTCTGCTCAGCCCGAACCCGTGGGAACCGATTAAGTATCAGGGTTTCCCCGGCAAGACGGTGGCGGTTGTCACCGGCGGCGATTGGCAGTGGGAATTCGACTGGGGTCCAAACGGTGCTACCCCGATTGAAGGCTTGTTTGAAAATGTTGACCGCTGGCAGTTCCCATCAGCGATTGGCGACCCGTTCGTGTTCGTCGGTATCGGTGGGCCGATGTCGGTCTACAGCCAGTCGAAGAACATTGATGCGGCACTCGAATTCATCCTCTACGCAGGCAGCCCTGCCGGTTCGTGCCTCGCGATGGAAACCTACCTCGGTGGCCCGTCAGCCCGTAAAGACTTCGCCGACAACTGCGAATTCTACACCACCGCCATCAATGGCAAGATTGCCGAAGCCGGTGCGCTGATTGAAACCGGTCGGTCGCTAAAGGCCGGTGTCGGTCAGGGTAAGATTGCTGACGGTATCGCGCTGGCGACCGAAGAAGTAATCACCCTTGCCAAACCCGCCCAACAGGCGATGGACGACTTTGCCGCCAACATGCTCGAACAGCTTGGCGAAGAAGCGATCAAGGAACTCTAACCACAGAGCAGAAAGCCGTTTGAAAAGTCGATAAAGGACGGAACGGGCTGAGATCGTTCCCTACGAAACGAACCGTCCAAATGGTTTCAAAATGACCAATACATTGTTGCAGGGCGCACAAACTCGCGTGCGCCCTTTCTAAAATTAACCGTTGAAGCAAGCATTTGTGTAAATAATAGTGATCGCCGGATAGATAACGAGCGATCCTTCATAAAATAGTACCAGCATTTGATACGAGGAAATTATGGTTGCAAATCGCTATGAAAAGTGGCTTTTATATGGCTTTTTAGTCCCCGCGTTTCTACTGCTGGTTGCCTTTTACATCTTCCCTGCGATTTGGGCAATTCGTACCAGTTTTACCGATTTGGCGCTGACGGGCGCGAGTGCGCTCAATCCCAAATTTATCGGGCTGCGGCAGTATCAACGCTTATTTAGTGACCCCGACTTTTTTAATGCGCTGGGGCGCACCGCTATTTACGCAGGCGGCACGATCTTCGGACAATTCGTGATTGGTATGACGTGCGCGCTGCTGCTCAACCGGCGGCGGCTGTTCGGGCAAAGCATCCTGCTGGCGGCGGTGGTGCTGCCGATGGTTATCCCGTCGCTCATTCAAGCGCTACTGTGGCAGTCGATGCTGGCAAACGGCGAATTCGGTACGCTCAACCGGCTGATCGGTATATTCGGCATCGCACCTGTGCAGTGGGTACGCGAACTACCCATGTTTTCAGTCGTCCTCGTCAACTTTTGGAATAACTCCGGCTTTGCAATGATTTTGTTTCTTGCGGGGTTAGAAAACATCCCGAAGGAGCTGCTTGAAGCCGCTGAAATTGACGGCGCAAGCAGTTGGCAACAGCTCCGGTTTATCAAGCTGCCGCTCATTCGCTATGTTATCTTGCTCTGGCTGCTGCTGAACACGCTCGGCTGTTTTAATACATTTGAACTCATTTACGCCCTAACAGGTGGCGGCCCCGGCGACCTGACCACGACAATGGGCATCTACGTTTACAATCAAGGCTTCCGCTATTTTGAACTTGGTTTCGGCAGTGCGGCAGGTTTGATCTTACTCTTGGTGAGCCTCGTTATCGCGCTCATCTACGTCCGCCTGATGCGGGTCGAGGTATAGTCATGGCTGCAACTACTCAAACGTACGACTCACGCGGTCGCGAAACCAAACCGATCCAATGGTGGAGTCGGCTCGAACTGGTTGGTATCTACATTTTCATCCTCGCCATCGTCATTTTTGACCTGCTGCCCTTCGCATGGCTGATTAGCAGTTCATTCGGCGTAAAACCCGAAAATACATCGGGCTTATTCTTTTATATCCCGACCGAATGGACGCTCGAAAATTTTAACAAAGCCTTTGATCCGGCAAAGGGCAACGTCCTTAAGGCGATGCTCAACAGCCTCATCACTGTTGGCGGCGCAGTTTTGATCGCGGTGGTCGTCTGTTCACTGGCGGGATACACCCTGTCACGGCTGCGCTTTCGTGGGCGCAGTGCGGTCATGTATGCGGTACTGCTGCTACAGGTTATCCCTGCCACCGCAACCATCCTGCCCCTGTATCTGGTGATGCGTGATCTCAAACTGTTGAACACCTTACAAGGCGTAGCGCTTGGCCTCGCGACCTTCCAAGTGCCATTTATGCTCTGGATGATAAAGGGCTTCTTCGACGCAGTACCAATGGAACTTGAAGAATCGGCGTGGTTAGATGGTGCCAGCCGCCTACAAGCATTATTCCGCATCGTAATGCCGATGGCGCTGCCGGGGTTGGGCGCGGCAACTGTACTGGCGTTTAATGGCGCATGGGGACACTTCTTCCTGCCGCTGATTATGCTTTCCGACCCCGAAAAGATGCTGCTGCCGCAAGCGCTGTTCCGGTCGCTGCTCAACTACACAGTGATCGACTACGGCATGATGAATGCCATTTCGATGATCTACGCGCTGCCGTCACTGTTGTTCTTCTTCTTCGCCCGTAAGTACCTCCTCCGTGGTACGATGGCGGGTGCGCTCGCAGGGCAGTAAAATCTACTGTATCAATCGAGTCTATTGCAGAGGCATGGTAAACCATGCCTCTTACTGCTGTATCCGAAAGGTCAAGCATGTCGAACGATCAAGCCGTAACCCTATCCGCACTGCCTGCCCCCCTGCATTGGCGCGGCACTCCCCAAAATTGGTCACTGGATGAAAATGGCGCACTCAGCATTACGGCGAGCGAGCGAACAGATTGGTTTATCGACCCCAACGGCGGCGCGAATGTTCAAAACGCCCCGGCTTTACTCGCGCCGGTACAGCGCCCGTGCATGTTGAAGGCGCTCGTCCATTCCGCCAGCGCTGCCACCTTCGATGCGGGCGTGCTGGTGGTTTATCAATCCCCCAACCACTGGGCAAAACTCTGCTTAGAACTGTCGCCACAAAAAGAAGTCACCATCGTTTCAGTGGTCACCAAAGGCACATCCGACGACTGCAATTCGGTTCCGGTTAGCGCGGAAGCCATACACCTGCGCGTTAGCGTGCTGGAAAAAGCCTTTGCCTTCCACTACTCGGTCGATGGAACGGTGTGGAACCTCGTGCGCTACTTCACGCTGGGCGAAAGCGACACTTTAGAAATCGGATTCCTGTCGCAGTCACCGACCGGCGACGGCTGCACCGCTACCTTCACTGACATCACCTACACGCCTGAAACATTGGCTGACATTCGTTCAGGAGTATAAACTTCATGTCCACCCAATACGCCAGTATCTACACGCAAATCGAGCGCATCGAGTCGTTACTGCCGGACAACCCAACCCTCGCCCAGATCTTCCGCCAATGTTTCGTCAACACGCTTGAGACCACGATTGAACTTTTGGATGACGGCAGTGCGTTTGTCATCACAGGTGATATTCCGGCGATGTGGCTGCGCGACTCGACGGCGCAGGTACGGCCTTACGTACGCTTTGCCGCCGAGGATGCTGACGTGCAGCGGCTCATTCGGGGACTCATTCAACGGCAGGCGTTTTACATCAACATCGACCCGTATGCCAACGCCTTCAACAAAACATCCAACGGCGAAGGCCACCAAGACGACCGCACCGATAACAGCCCGTGGTTATGGGAGCGCAAGTACGAACTGGACTCACTATGTTATCCCGTACAGCTCTGCCACACTTATCTACAGATGACAGGTGATGCGACGATATTTGATAATACGCTGCACGCCGCCTTCAGCCGTATCCTTGACGTGATCGAACGAGAGCAGCGGCACGATACGTTGTCGTCCTACTATTTCGAACGTACGAACTGCCCACCATCGGACACGCTGCCCAACGGCGGCAAGGGGGCACCAACCAACTGGACAGGTATGTCGTGGTCTGGTTTCCGCCCAAGCGATGACTCGTGCCAGTACGGGTATCTGGTACCGGCCAACATGTTCGCGGTGGTCATCCTCGGCTATCTGGCGACGTTTGCTGCCGATCACTTCCACGATAGCAATATGGCTGCGCGTGCGCTGCGGTTGCGGGGAGAAATCGACGCAGGTATTCAAGCCTACGGGCTGGTCGATCACCCGCGTTTTGGGCGTATATACGCTTATGAGGTGGATGGCTTCGGCGGCAGCAACCTGATGGACGATGCCAACGTCCCCAGCCTGTTAGCCATCCCTGAGCTGGGCTATCGCACAGCGGATGACCCGATTTACAAGGCCACCCGCGCATTTGTCCTCAGCAACGAAAACCCGTATCACTACAGCGGCAAATTTGCAAAAGGGATTGGCAGCCCGCACACGCCGAACGGTTATATCTGGCCGATCAGCCTTGTGATGCAGGCACTCACCAGCACCGACCGCACCGAGCAAGAGGCGCTGTTACAAATGCTAATGAATACCACGGCTGGCACCAACTATATGCACGAAAGTTTTGACCCTGACGATCCAGCACAGTTCTCGCGCTCGTGGTTCGCATGGGCGAACAGCCTGTTTAGCGAACTGATTATTCGGATGTTTGACCCGAAAGTATCATAGTTGGCATTACCACGAGGTATAGCCACCGTCCACAATCAAATCGGTGCCCATCGCGTACTTGGCCGCGTCAGAAGCTAAGTACCAAACGGCGTGGGCCACATCGCTCGGATCACCCATCTTGCCGCTAGGGGTCATCGACTGCCAGATGGCCGCCCATTCGGTATAGGTGGTCACGGCTTTGCGCGTCATTTCGGTGGCGATATAGCCGGGGGATACCGAGTTCACACGCACACCGCGTTCCGCCCATTCAGCAGCAAGTGATTTGGTGAGCATAATCACACCCGCTTTAGAGACATTATAAGCAGACTGCGGTTGAGGCTTATTGACGATGCTGCCCGACATCGACGCGATATTGACGATGCTGCCCGAACCGCGTTCCAACATGTGCTTGGCAACCGCGCGGCAGCACCAATACGTGCCGTTCAGATTAATGTCGATAACATTCAACCACTCGTCGTCGGCAATTTCTTCGGCGTTCTTCCACAGGGCGATTCCAGCGTTGTTCACGAGGATGTCAATCTTGCCCATCGCT
>JAPUDW010000313.1 GCA_027492915.1 Bacteroidota bacterium
AGGCATAGGGTTCAAGCATGACGGCTACATCGGTCACGGCCATCAAGCAGGCATCAAAACCAATGATGTCGAACTTCTTATCGGTGCCGAGCTGCTCCTGCGCCGCGCTCAGGGCTTCAGCAATTTCCGGCAGTTCGAGCATTGACTCACCCACACCATCATCCGGCCCGATGCCGCGCCAGCCGCCACCGTGGCTGCCAATCACCACCAGATAATGTTCAGCAGGGTAATTTTCGACACCCCACACGAGGAAGTCGGTCAGCGACTGCGGATCGCCCATATCGACCTCGCCCAGTTCTTGCACCGCCGTTTGCTCGAACGTCACACCAACGTTTTTATTCTCATAAATTTTGGCTGCGGTCGCGTCATCCAACGCATCGACCTGCGGCTGAACAGCGTCGGCATCGCCGTACCCCTGCCCAACGAAATACTCAACCAGTGCCGCACGTTTTCCAGCGATGTCGGGTTCTGGCAAGGGGGCAACCTGCTCGATATAAAAGCGGCGGGTGTCCGTCCAATCACCGAAGCGGTTTTCGAAGCCTTCAGCACGGTCGAACTGAGTGACGATATTCACACCTTCGCCACTGCCGACTGACTGCATTTCGTAATAATCGTTGAAGGCCGCGCCTTCCAAATTGTTATCGACGGCGGTGTAATGCAAAATCGTCCAATTGGCGGTTTCCTGTGCGCGCGCCATGTTCAGCGAACCGAGCAAAAGTACCGCTAAAATCAATATACGTTTCATTTGATCTCGCTTTATGAAGGTGAAAGAAAAGATTCCTTAGTTACCATCCTAGCAAATTCTCGCTCAGGGAAGGCTTAAGGAATCTCTGGATCAATATCTGGAGTTTGCAGGCGGCAAACCTCTACGGCATTAAACGTTCGATTAGGGTACGAACATCGTTTCGCGCGGGCGGGTGAAGGTGACTTCGCTGACCCGCCCGGTTTCCTTATCCACCGTCACTTTCATGTCCACATTCCCGCGTTCGCCCGTTAATCGTACCCGTGCTTGTGTTGTGCCATCGCCTTCCAGCACATCACCCGATTGCAGTTTGCCGTACTGCATACGCACAGCTTCAAATTGGCGCTGAAGTACAGCACGGTCAAGGGTGGTGGCAAATACATCGCGTGCTTGTTCAGCGTTCCACCCCCCGATAAAGGCGACTAACTGGCGCACAAAGTCTGCCAACCCCGCATCCAACGGCTTAGCGGCAATCAATTGCAGCGTCTGCATCCGCGGCGGCACATTCGGCGACATCGTGATATACGCCTCGATGCGCCCGCCTTCACACGTCAGCCACCAGCGCCCACGCAAGTTATTTTCGGCCTCGAACGCGGTCGATGACAGCACCTTGCCGTAGCTGGCGCGTAAATCCTGCACCTGCTTACGCCGCCGTTCAAGGGCCATATCTTGAAAGAACGAATCGGTTGAAATCGCCTTGATACCCTCGTCACTCCATGTGTCGTAGAGTTCGGTCACACCTTTTTGTACTGCCAGCACTGCCTCGGACGCGGGTACAGTACGCGCTGTTAAGCCACCCGTTTGATGCAGCAGGGCGAATGCATCTTGCACCCGCAGCGAAATGGACGAGTAGGTGATGTTGCCGAGTGCGACGATGCCCACATTGCAATCTGGCAGCAGGCGGTAAAAGGTGCCGTACCCCGGCAGGCCGCCACCGTGCGATACAGAGTACCCCAGCAGCGAATCCACGCCGCAAGCCAAGCCATAGCCGTAACCATCGCTCTGGAACCACGCGGGGACATCCGGTGTTGCCCGTGAGGATGCCACAATCCGCTGGCGTTGCGCTTGCATCATCTCGCGCAGTGAACTTCGGCGCACAGGGCCACTTTCGGTTTCATCGCGCGGTGGAAAGGCGGCGAGTAAATAATTCATATACTTGGCAAAGTCGGTAATGGTGGTGAACAACCCGCCTATCGAAGCGAACGCCCCATCCGGCAGCGGTGGTTCTTCCACCCATTCGCCATCCTGCCGCCGGTAACCCATCGCCAAACGCTGCGGATCAACGGCGTTGACATCAAAGGTGGTCGAGGTCATGCCCAAGGGTTTAAGGATATTGTCATTCACATACTGCTGATAAGATACCCCTGCCACATTCGTAACAATCCGCCCTAAAATGCCGTAGCCGAAGTTGGAATACTCGTACTTCACCGCCGGTGGGTTGGAAAAGGTGATGCCCGACAGCATCCATGACGATAGATCATCTTCGCTTGTCTCAAGCTGGCGATCTGCCCACGGGTCGTCCTGTGGGAAGCCTGCGCTCATCGTCAGGAGTTGGCGCACAGTGATCTTTGCCGAGTCTTTTGTAGGGTACGGCAGAGAGGCCAGTTCCGGCACATGCTTTTCTGCCGCGTCGTCGAGGTTAAACTTACCCTCGTCGCGCAGCTTCATCAGTGCCATCGCCGTAAAACTCTTGGTCATCGAGGCGATGCGGAACACACTGTCCGCCGTAACCGGTATCTGACTGCTCACGTTTTGCACACCGGCACCGCCGGCGAACACCAATTCGCCATCCACCACAATGCCGTAAGCCACACCCGGCACCGGATGCGTTTCGGCAAAGGTACGGAACAGCGCTTCTACCGCCGGAAAAGCTGCGCGGAGTTTAGAACGATCAAGGTTGGTGAAGATGGGAATAGGGAACATAGCAGCATCCTGTGATGTATGGTAATGACTATCCTATGATATTACCGGATTTCCATAAACCACACGCGAATGGTCTAAGCCACGTTACGGAATAGGCAGCAGTATCCTGAACACGCTGCCTTTATCCGGCACGCTTTCCACCAGCAGCGTGCCACCATGTTTCTTGACAATCGACTGCGCAATCGGCAAGCCAAGGCCAAACCCCGGTGTACTGTAAGCGTGATCCTGCCGATAGAATCGCTCGAAGATGCGCGGTAGGTTTTCGGGGGCGATACCGATACCTGTATCCGAAACAGCGATCACGATGCTGCCATCCTGCTCACCTGTACAAATGCTTACCTGCCCGTGAGCGGGTGTGTAACGAATGGCGTTCTCCACAAGCTGCCGGATTGCTTCTTGCAAATAATCCTCGCTCAACAGAATAGATGGTAAGCCTTCACCCGCATTAAAACCCATCGTTACGTTTGCCTCGGATGCCATATACCGGCATTTCGCAATCACTTCCGCCACGATGTCGTTGACATGGCCTTCACCAAATTCGGCGGTAGTACGGTTGTCAAGCTGGTTCATGCATTGCAGCATATCCACCAACCGCGTCAGACCTTCAATCTGTGACTCGATCACATCCGCTTTTTGCTCGTGCTTTGTGGGGTCTTGCGTTCGCCGCAGCACCGTCAAGCTCGACTGCATAATCGTCAGCGGGGTGCGGAACTCATGCGACGACTGTTCAATAAACTGCGAAAGCAGCTTAACCCGTTCTTTTTCCAGTTGCAGCAGAAGCCGCTGTTCTTCAACCTGCTTACGTTCGGTAATATCCACAAATGTCGATACCGTCGCATAAGGCAGCGCCGAACCCGGATGCGTCAATGGTTGGGAGTTCACCAGTATCCAGGTTGGGCGCTCGTCATTCTTGCATATGCCCATAATTATATTTGTCTGTGGCACACCTGTTGTCAGTGTCAACACATGAGGTAACTGCGTAATCGGGATCGGCATTCCATCTTCATGAATCGCCCGCCAATCAAAATCAACGGGCGCACGCCGCATCATCTGGTCAAGCGTCAACCCTAATATGCGTTCGGCTGCACTATTACATGCTTCAATCGTTCCATCACGCAATTGCAGCAGCACGCCCCCGGTCATGGTATTCACAATAGCGCGGTAACGTGCTTCGCTCTCGCGCAGGGCATCCTGTGCCTGCTTCAGTTCACCAATATCCTGATTCACGCTCGAAACGCCGATGACCTGATTATGCTTGTCCTTGATCGGCGAAATCGTCAGTGCCACGTTCAGCCGCCTGCCATCTTTGTGGATGCGCTCGGTCTCGTAACGCTCGACAAAGCCGCCGGTTTTCGCATGGTCAAGATTGAAGGCCAGTTCATCAATACGCTCTTTCGGCATAAGGCGGTCAATGGGCTGCCCGATCATTTCTAGTGCCGTGTATCCATAAATCAATTCGGCACCGGGGTTCCACGCGGTAATTACACCATTCAAATCTTTGCCAATAATGCCGCTGTGGGTGGAATTAAAAATACTCACGAGATGCGATTGATAGGCTTCAAGTTCCCTCTGACGGGTTATATCCCGCGCCGCCGCATAAATCATTTTTCCCTGTGGCACACCCCGCCACTCGATAAAGCGGTAGCTCCCATCTTTGTGGCGGTAGCGGTTGATGAAGTTCATGACAGGGTTTTGGGCACTTAGTTCAGCGATCTGGTAGACTGTCGTTTCAACATCATCTGGATGTATAAAATCAAGGATGCTTCGGGTTTCAATTTCGTCAATCGTGTAGCCGAGAATATCTTCCCACGCTTTATTGACCTTCAAAAAGTAGCCATCGGTATTCGCAATACACAGCATTTCGGTTGAGAGCAAGAAGAAGCGGTCGAGTTCTGAATGTTTGCTTATCAAGTCGTCTTGCAACCACTTTTGGTGGCTGACATCCGTGAAAATCGCCACGAATCCGTCATCGAGTTTAGTGGCTGTGACATGCAGCCACGGTTGGAAGTCTTCATACTTGTGATGATGGTCGTAATCAGCCGTTTTGCCAGTTTCGATAACCTGTACATACTGTGCAAACAAGTCATCATTCAGGGTTTCCGGCATCACTTGAAGCACACACTTACCCACCAATTCTTCGGCAGGCATTCCGGTAATTTCGCCGGCTTTGCGGTTACACATCACCCATTCAAAATCGACAATCCGGTTCTCAGCGTCCCGTACGGCGCGAAAGACCATAATGCCGTTAATCGAATTATCGAAGATACGCTGCAAATAGTGTAACTGATCAATCGAATCCGGTTGGGTAATGTTGCTCATCGTTTGCCTATCGATGCATCACTTGAGGCGTGGTTTTTACGGTCACTTTAATCATATCAGCGCTTTAAAAGCACAGGCATAAACATATTATTAGTCACCCAAAGTTAAGTATTTCATCGTAGGCGTGTATATAGAGCACATTTAATTCATAGACGAAAATATTTGTATTCGGTTATCTGTTTCAAACCACAGCTTCACAAATGGCGCAAAAACGGCTTCTTTTTGCCTGTTCTGCCTGTTTAACAGGCTGTCCAAACTACCAAAATTGTAATGTAGCAGTATCTATACAGCCCGTGTATCACACCACACCTGTATCGATCTTAGTACTCTGGTCTTTGGCTTGGTGCTCTTGATGATTTGTATTTCCTACGCCTTTCTCCGTGCCACAATGGTCAAAATCTTCGCTTTGAATTCGCCACCTCTTACAACTTAAGCCCATAGCGTAAAACGAAAAAGCGGTTAAAATCAAAATATCCCAATAATCGCTGCTTCCCCAAAGCTATACGATAGGAATTTGTGGTGGCTATGGTCTTCGACAAACAGCTCAATTATCAGTCCGTACTGGATGGCCTCGGTTCTGGCATCCTGATCTTTGACGACGAAGATCGGCTGGTTATGGAAAATCTGGCCGCCCGCAACCTGCTTGGTGCCGACCTCAAACTTATTCGGGCTAACGGTTGGTCAGCCGCTGCTGCCCTGTTCAACACCCGTGTTAACCCCAGCACCGAAACGGCTGATGCTGCCCGTAAAAAAGCCCTCGAATCCGCCCGTCCGGTACGCTTCCGTATTTACCGTGCCGGTGAATATGTGCCGTGTTGGGCATCCACCGTATATGCAACCAGTGGTGAAGCCTTCACCATGATTACGCTCGAAATGCCCGATTGGTCAGCGATGACTGACTTACTCGACCATTTCCGTGATGAAGTTGAACATGCGGCCACCGCTACAATGGGTCACACCAAGCTCATCAGTAACACGCTCAAATCGCCCAAGAAGAACGAAACCACCGAGCAGTTGGGTAAACGGGTTGCTGGCTTCGTCACGCTGATTACCACGCACATGCACCGCCAAGAACGGCTGATGAAGTTGTTCCAACGGCTGGAGATTATCCGTACCGGCAAAATAGCCGAAATTGTTCGTAGTGACCGCCGGAAACTTAATCTGGCGAATTTCATCGAGGACTTCATCGAAGGCTTGCCGGAAGTTACGCTCATCGACCCTGAAACCGAACAGCAGGATTACCGGTCGCGCATCACCAGCAGTATCCCCGACGATCTGGTGGTTTATGCCCCGCCCGGTCGGGTAGCCGACATCTTGCATGACCTGCTTCGGAATGCTATCATGTACAGTATGAAAGCCACACCAATTATGATTATGGCAAGCACATCGACTGGCAACCAGAGTGTGCAAATTGACGTGGTTGATGAAGGGTACGGTGTTCGGGCTAAAGAGTTTGAACGGGTTTTTGCGCCCTTCGAACGGGCACGTCAGCCCCAGATCATCGGTGAATTTGGCTATGGACTCAGTTTGTATCTATGTAAACAAGAGGTTGAGGCCATGAGTGGGAAAATCTGGTTCGAAAGCGAAGAAGGTGTCGGTACAACGTTCAGCTTTAAGCTGCCACAGTGGCGTGATGATGCCACCCAACCCTCGCGTTCGTCGTCGAGTTCGATTGATTAACCACACGCCTAACCGGTTCTAGGACGCGCATTTCAACGCCTCTCTGCATTCGGTCAGGAGGCGTTTTTGTTTAAAGTCATCAGTCGATAGTCGCCAGTCATCAGCTTAAGACAAAGGCTGAAAACTGTGAACAGAACGTTTTCTGAGAAGGCCGGACGCGATGTATCGCGTCCCTACATCAATATTCGGGAAACATTCTTATATCGGACTGAATTAGACTGAAGACTGAGGACTGGAGACTACTATGCAATTTATGACACACGAGATGTTCGACGCGCTTATCATCATCGTCATTTTGGTGGGGTTGGTACTGGCAGCACGACGGTTGTATACGGATTTTACGCGCCCACTACCCATCATATCCAAACCGGACGATGACACCCAACCGCGCCGACCCTAACAGAACTTTATATTTACAAGGGTTCAATGGCTAGACCCCACCCACGCTACGCATCCTCCCTATAGTAATAGGGAGACAAAAGCAGGGTTTATTAGCGCTAAACGGGTTTGTCAACGCCAAACCCTAACATTATCTAAAACGGAGAGAAAATCATGCTCGACATTAACCTGATCCGCGAAAAACCGGAGTGGGTCAAAGAACAAATTAGTAAGCTGAACGATGCACCGGCACTGGCTCGAATCGACGCGATTATTGAGCTGGACAAGCAGCGCCGCGTCTTGCTGACCGACAGCGAAGCGGTGCAGGCGGCACGAAACAAGCTGAACAAAGGCGTCGGCAAGCTGCGGGGTGATAAGCAGACCCCCGATGGTATGCGGGCAGCGATGGCCCGGCACATCGCGTTAGCCGTCCGCGAAGGTGAGTTCGAGGAGGCTATCAGCGTGATTGAAGGCGGTGGCAGCGTGAACGCCCCGCGCAAGGACGATAACATCACCGAGGCGATGGACGATATGATGGCGGCGCTCAAGAGCATGGGCGAACGGGTGGAAACCATCAACGACCAACTGCGCGGGATTGACGCCGACCTGCAAGAGAACATGTACTGGCTGCCCAACATGCCCCACGAAAGCGTGCCGGTATTCGACAGCGAAGAACACAACATCGCGTGGGAACCGGAAGGCACGATCCGTGAGTTTGACTTCGAGCCGAAGCCCCACTGGGAACTAGGGCCGGAACTGGACATCATCGACTTTGAACGCGGCGTGAAGCTGGCGGGTTCACGGGCGTATGTGCTCAAGGGCTTTGGCGCACGGCTCCAACGGGCGCTGATCAGCTTCTATCTGGATATGGCACGCGGAAAAGGCTTTACACAGGTGAACGTGCCGTACTTCGTCAAAGAAGAGATGATGTACGGCGCAGGACAATTCCCCAAGTTCCGTGATGTGGTGTACTTCGACCCTGACGCGGAAGTTTATATGCTGCCCACAGCGGAAGTAGCGATCACCAACCTGCACCGCGACGAGATTTTGGATGAAGCCCAACTTCCGCTGTACTATGCGGCGCATACGCCCTGCTTCCGGCGTGAGAAAACCAGCGCAGGACGGGATGTGCGCGGGATTAAGCGCGTCCACCAGTTCGAGAAGGTCGAGATGTATAAGTTCACGACGCCGGAAACCAGCTCCGCCGAGTTGGAGTCCTTGGCTGAAGCGGCATCCGATATTTGCCGAAAGCTCGGTCTGCACTTCCGCCGGCTGGAAATCGTGACCGGTGATCTGGGATTCAGCGCCAGCAAGAAGTACGACATCGAAGTCTGGTCACCGGGATGCCAGGAATGGCTGGAAGTCAGCTCCTGTTCGAATACTGAGGCGTTCCAAGCACGCCGCGCCAACATTAAATACCGTCC
>JAPUDW010000314.1 GCA_027492915.1 Bacteroidota bacterium
CATTCCGCGCTGGATGCGACCCGACAACCCGAAAGTGACCGAGTTCATCCAAACCGGTCTCCAAAAATTCGGCACCGAGCCACCACCCATTCCGGTTGAACTCACCAGCCGTGAACAAATCATCGACATGGTGAATCGCTGGGCTGCCCATATGGGCTTACAACCCAAGCGCATCAGCTTCCGCAACATGACGCGCAAATGGGGATCGTGTTCCAGCCGCGACAATATTACCCTCAGCACCCGCCTGACATGGGTCGCGCCCGAACTCGCCGAGTATGTGGTGGTGCATGAGTTAGTGCATTTGCGCGTGTTCAACCACGGCAAAGACTTTAAAGCCATGATGAGCAGTTTGATGCCCGATTGGCAAACACGGGAACAGGCGCTCCACGCGATACGATTTTAGAGGTTAATGGGTTCAGGTGAGATTTGGCTTGTAGATAAAGGGATGCAGGTTACGAGGTGCGCGGTCAATTTCGGAACATACTAAAATAAAGGGCGAGCTGAATATTCAGCCCGCCCTTATTGTCTTTATGCTAGAGTAACACGCTCAACCGTCTCAATTTAGGTTTTGTTAGAAGCACACATCCGGCAGCGTGGCGCACGGATCTTGCGGCGAATCCCCATAGCGGATTTCAAAGTGCAAGTGCGGCCCCGATGAGTTACCGGTACTACCCACACCGCCAATCACCGAGCCTGCTGGAACCAACTGACCACAACTTACCGCCCTTGAACTCAAGTGTCCATACAGTGTGAGGAAAGGACCATGTGCCAGCACAATCAGTTCACCATAACCCCATGTATTCCAACCGGAAAAAATAACAACGCCGCTGTTCGCGGCACGAACCGCCGCACCCGGGGACGCAGCCCGATCTACACCCGTATGTAAGTTCGAGAAGCCGCGCACATAGGTTCCATTGGGCAGCGGGTTAATCCAGCCTGCCCCACCGCCGGGGTTATTCACACTTCCGCAGCTACCGGGATCGCCGGGGGCAAATCCGGTCACGAAGCCTTGACGTGCTGTATCCCCGGAACTATCAACGGTCACACCGGGATTCCATGCGATGTCCTCGCCCTGCCCGCCAGGGATAAAGATATAGCTGCCACTGGGTGGAACATCGGTCGGTTGGGCGCCAGAGAGGTCATTAAATTCTGAGTCGATGACAATATATGGATCGGTCACACGGTATTCGGCTGCCCATTCGGCAAGTGTCCTCGTACCAACGACCTGTAAATAAACGCCATCCACCGGCGGAATGTTGACGACATCACCGGGACGCAGCACCAATGTGTAACGTCGGTTATTCGACCAGCCGATTGTTTCCGGCGCGAGTTTAAAGCGCTCGGCAATGGTATAGATGGTGTCGCCGGTCGTCGCAACATATTGAATGACTTCGCTGCGGGGTCGATCTTGCCGGATAAACGTAAACGGGTTGTAATTATCACGCTGGATAATCATCGGATCACTAATAGTCAAATTTTCCGGTGCCGTTTGCAATAAAGACTGCATCATTTCAGCGCTAATGGTCGGCTCGCCGACTGGCACAATGACTGGCACAGGGGTCGCCAGTACGAGGGTTGCCGTCGGAAGTAAAGTTGGTTCAATCACCAAACCTTCGAGTGTGGGTGGTAATGCCGTCGGCTGTAGGAAAATAGGGGTTGGAGCGGGCGTGAGCAAAAGCACCGTGGTCGCCAGTGTTAAAACTGCCGCACCGATCAAGCTGACCAAGCCAACCGTTCGCCGCCAGCCCGCATTTTCCGTAGGGGCATCAAGCTGCACTTTGCTGATCCCGATGGAAGGGTTTGTATCCGCCAATGGGTCAATCGGCGGCTCGTGAATATGCTTTGGATCTACCATTCAGTACTCCCAATAAACCTGACAATTTGCCCCCCACCGCGCAGAATGATAAACCCGACACCTGCAAGTTAACAAGCCTGCACTTATGCCTATTGATTTTGGCGAGGGTCTTACTTCCCCTTCCATTGAGGGGGTTGTTTAGTCAGCATGGCTTCGATACCCACCTCAAAATCTTGGGTGCGAATCAAGGCACTTTGCGCCCAACCTTCAAGCTGTAAGCCGCGTTCCGTATCAGTCATACTATCAATTACACGCTTGGCATATTGAACAGCTAAAGGCGCGGCCTGAGTTAATTCAGCAACCAGTGATTCAGCAGTCGAGGCTAACGTATCTACGGCGGTGACATGGTTAAGCAGCCCCCACCGTTCGGCAACTTCCAGATCAAAGTTTTTGCCGGTCATCACATATTCTTTGGCACGGGCCGCACCAACCAAACGGGTTAAGCGGGTTGTGCCACCCACATCGGGAATGATGCCCAAGCGGGTTTCTGGGAGGCCGATTTTCGTACCAACCGCCGCGATACGGAAGTCACAAGCAAGCGCGATCTCGAAGCCCAAGCCAAGGCAGTAACCGTGTAGCAGCGCGATGGTAGGCAGACTGCATCGTTCGATCTTGTTCGTAACCGCTTGGTAAGCGGCGGTCAGCGGAAACAAATTCTCGCGCCAATTTTCACCAAAGTGAGCCGATGACTCGGCAAATGAGGTGACATCAATACCTGCCGAAAAGCCGCTGCCTTCGCCGCGAATGATGACGGCACGTACGCCAACCGCCTGTTCAGCCTCGGTGAAAGCCTCATCCAATGAGGTCATCATTGCCCAATTAATGGCATTCCGTTTTTCAGGACGATTGAGGATAATTTCAAAAACAGTGTCACGGTGATGTGTTTGGATCAAGGCGTTCACAAGCTCTCCTTCAAACAACGTATCATCTTTTAGACCATAATGATAACCTATACTTCTCAATAAATTTTTAAAGGATGCAGGATGACCTCACCCAACACCGATTACCTCAAAAATCAGCAGTACAGCGACTCAAGCCGTCTGCAAGCGCGGGCGCGGTTACATGCCAACTACAACCGTAATCCGTATAACTGGTTCAAGTGGATGTTTGATCTTTATGACCTGCCGCCAGATGCCAAAGTACTCGAAGTTGGGGCGGGTGCGGGATGGTTATGGATGCAAAACGCAGACCGCATTCCGAACGGCTGGGACATCACGCTATCCGACTTTTCGTCCGGCATGTTAGCCGAGCAGCGCCAGAACACCAGCCAAATACCGCATTCGTTTCAGTTTCAAGAGATCGATGTTCAAGCGATACCCTATCCTGAGCAATCATTTGATGGTGTGATTGCTAACCACATGCTTTATCATGTCCCTGACCGCGCCAAGGGCATTCGTGAGTTACGGCGAGTGCTGAAACCAAGCGGCAAACTGTATACAGCGACTAATGGCGACCAGCATTTGCAAGAACTTCACCAATTAATGACACGGCTCAAGATAAAGAAAGAGTCGTATTTAGGCGGTTTCACGACGGTTCATGCGTACACATTGGAGAATGCGACGAACCAATTGAAAGCCGTATTTGAACACGTCGAACTTCACCGTTATGACGACGCGATTAACCTTACCGAAGCGCAGCCGCTTATTGATTACATTCACTCATTTCCAGTAGAGCTTGACGCAGAACATGAACAGGACGCGAAAGCCTTTATCGAGGGTGAAATTCAAAAGCATGGCGCGTTCAAAATCACCAAGGATACAGGTGTACTCATCGCTTACTGAAGGCAGTAAAGTATCGCTATGAAGTGCAAAGCGCTGCCCGTTAAGACAAATAAGTGCCAGAGTTCATGATGACCGAGCAGCGGGTGAAGGTTTGGCTTTTCGAAGCCGAACACCAAAGCCCCAATTACAAACACGATACCGCTAGCTAACAAAAATGCGGCGGCAGGCGGCGGTATCATGGCGATAACTTCCGGCGGGGCAAGAAACACCACCGAAGCCATCAGTATGTAGTACAAGAGCGAAAACATACCCGGTGAGGTGAGAAACAACATTTTGTAGACCACGCCGATTAGCGCTAAGACCCAGACCACTATGAGCAGTATCCAACGCCATTCGCCGGTGATGACGAGCAAACAGAACGGCGTGTAGCAGCCGGCAATCAGGATATAGATGGCAGCGTGGTCGATACGTTCGAGCCAGAGCAGTGTTCGTTCCGAGCCGTGTACGAGGTGGTAGGTCGCACTGGCACTGTAGAGAATAATGAGGCTGAAGCCGTAGATCAGGACAGCGACAATCTTAACGGGATCACCACGGGCAATGATGAGCAGACCGACTAAGGCGGCTGTTGAAACAATCGCTCCGCCGAGGTGGGTAAAGCCATTTACGGGCTGCCGAAAGCGATGCA
Source organism: Bacteroidota bacterium (assembly GCA_027492915.1). Lineage (GTDB taxonomy): Bacteria > Chloroflexota > Anaerolineae > Aggregatilineales > Phototrophicaceae > CFX2. The sequence goes on from JAPUDW010000314.1 coordinate 4,262, forward strand.
TGAGTTGAATCTCCGCAAACTGACAATGAATATGAGGTGTGAACACTCCTACGTAAAGAAATCGTTTTTAGTTTCCGATTATAGGCTTCCGACATTGGCAAACGATTAAATCACCAAATGATGGTTGCAACTTAAGTGATGGGTGTAGTTTGGTGGCGCGGACGCAGCACGCTACGTCCCTACAGGTGTGGTCTTGTTTGTGCTAGGACAAAAAACTCATCACTTACCAAATGAACACTACCAAAGATCAACTCCAGCGAACAGGATTGCCCGTTTCAACTGAGACACTAAATATCTGGATCAGTGGGTCAAGAATACTGGCGAAATAATCTGTATCTACAACCCGTAGTTCAACCTGCATTTGACGTGGATATTCTTGAGTCGTACCAAACTCAGCACGTTTGAACACACGAACGGGTGTAGATGATAAAAACTGTTTGCCTGTGTCAAGGTCAGTAAATTGAAATTGGTCGGGGCGATCCAGTTCATCGGACGCAAGCTGTTTTTGTTCAACGCGGGCAGCGCGGAACAGCTCACGGTTGAGATCCCACGCATCTTTGATGAAAAAGCCCTGCTCATCGAAGCCCAAGCGTAAGCCAGTACGTCCATCCCAGTTAAAGAAGCCCTCTTCCGTTTGCGATGTGGATTGAACAACTTCATTGGTTTCTGAGTTGACCAAGAAATATTTCGACACCCCATTTTGAGATTTGAAGTAGGCCAATTCATTGACCGCCAAAGACGCAGCCTCAGACGGCGTAAAACCGTGGTTTTCTTCGGGGAGTTGAGCTTTCAAGGTTGGGAAATGTTCCCAACCAACCTGCCCCAAGGCGTCAACAAAAGCACGATATTCGTTCCAATTCTCGATGTATATAGTGACATAATCCATATAGGCGTGAGGGCAGCAGATGGCTAACCACGCATCAAACTCATCGGATTTACTCGAATCTTCATACTCCGTCAGGCGAACGGCAGGGAAACCATCCTCGTCGATATAAAAATCTTCAGGGTACGGACAAGGTGACGCTTTGCCCGACTGATAACAGGTACACATGACACTGGCATCAAGCCCCATAGTCAACCTTTCTAATCTTGAGCAGGATCTGCCATCAAGTGTAACGATACGGCTTACAATTACCAAATTTCGAGATCGTAATCTACATGCCCCCCACTTTATGGGGATAGCCCTAATTTGTAAAACGAGTATGCTAGAAGATACAATCAACATCAAAATAGCGCGGCAGGTGTTTTATGATTGACAGTTACCTTGAGGCAGGCGAGTTTCAATATGGGTGCTACAAGGTTCAATATGTTGACTGGCTAGAAGAAGAATGGGCAGGCAGCGGCTTTTGGCTGCAAGCCACGGTTACGAACAAACGCTTGCTTGTTTACCCTGAGCTAGGTGTATACCCGCAAGATTATGAAACCATCCAACCCACCGACATTATGAAGGTGTGGAATGTGTCGCTGCGCGGCAAAGATGGCATCTTGATCCGGCTGCGTGACGGACGGTGTATGCATCTGCTGGTGGACTGGAGCCAAGGTGGGAAACTGGTGCGTGACATCGACAAAATGATGGTTTCGCCAGTGAAGCCAAGAATTTCGCCACGACTGATATAGCTCATCGTTTAGATCGTACTCGATTTGAATACGGGTAAGCATTATAATCCTCGATTATTCCGTAATTGATGGTGAGACAAAATAGCTGTGTGGGATGACGACGCAATTCTGCTGCCGGGAGAATGCAGGTTAGGACGCTACCATGTGGCGATTCTACGTTACACGCCATCTGGTTGGTCTCCCACGACACCGCCATTGAAAGCCTTGGTCACAAACTACCGGCTGATGCTGCTTCCCCAAACACGGCGACAATACCCACCGGCAGTGATACCCAACCATTTCATTATGCAAATTAGTAAAGTCGAAATGGGCTATCATACCGGAGTGAAACTCGCACTAAAAAACGGCCTGCGCCTATACATGACCGTTAGCTACAGCGAAGATGACAACCACTTGACCGAGACCATCACCCAGATGATGACCACTCCACTCGGTAATGCGTACATCAGCGACCCCGATGAGCAGGACTTGAACCGCCTGATTTCGTTCATCAGCCAGTTATAAGATACTGACTCGCACGTCATTTAATTCACCGCTATACGAACTTAAAATAACGTTAGTTGTTTGGGCGGGCCAGCAGGTGGTTCGTTAGCATCTGGCGGTTTGGGTGCTGGTTGGGCTTTTGCACGTTGGGATTTGACCTCGGCAATCACTTCCAACAAGCGTTTAAAGTCCCCTTCCATCTGCGGTTCTAAGGTGGGGTTACGCAGAACGGCAGCCGGATGAAAGAGCGGGTAGAAGGCGCGACCGCCTTCAAACCTGGGCTTCCCGTGAATCTGGGTGATTTTGCCGTTAGGGAAATAACGCGCCATGCTAAAACGGCCTAAGGTGACAATTACGAGCGGGTCGATGACCTCGATTTGGCGGTCAAGATAGGGTTTACAGGCAGCCATTTCATCGGGCAGGGGGTCACGGTTATCTGGCGGACGATGCTTGACCACATTAGCGATAAATACATCTTCACGGCGCAGGTTAATCAACTTCAACATTTTTTCCAGATAATTGCCTGAGCGACCGACGAAGGGTAAGCCCTGCTTGTCTTCGTGAAAGCCGGGGCCTTCGCCAATGAACATGATTTCGGCATTAGGATCACCAGCGCCGGGAACCCCATTGGTTGTACCTTCGTGCAAGCGACAGGCTTTACAAACGCGTACTTCGGCTGCGATGGTAGCTAAAACAGCAGCACGGTCTTGAGTCATGGCGAGTGTCCTTTCCTCATCAGTCATGAGATAAAGCATAACAACGGTAAACGGAAGCGCAAGGGCTAGTTGGTTAATAGGATTAGGTTTGCGAACAAACCAGATAAAAACTTTGGCATAAACGCAGCAATTGTTAAGCTTGTTTCCAAGTTTAGGAATTATCGTTATACTTCCGCCACTTTAGACAATTGATAGTTAAATGAGGTCGTTATGGCTGATTCGCCCCCGGTGGCATTGGAAGTGCGTGGGTTGACCAAGCGCTTTCCCGGTGTGCTGGCAAATGATCATATTGATATTAAGCTCAATAAGGGAGAAGTGCTGGGGCTGCTGGGGGAAAACGGCGCTGGCAAATCAACCTTAATGAACCTGATTTACGGGTTGTATGAACCGGATGAAGGTGAGATTCTGGTCAACGGGAAAGTGGCGCATATTAACAACCCGAACGATGCGATTGCAGCGGGCATCGGGATGGTACACCAGCATTTCCAACTGGTACCCGTGTTAACTGTGACCGATAACATTATGCTGGGTAACGAGTCGGTCGGGTTTTTGGGTGCATTCCTGAACCGACGCGCGGCACGACAGCGGATTTTAGAGATTTCCAAACAATATGGGTTGGAAGTTGACCCGGATGCACTGGTGCAAGATTTACCAGTTGGTGTGCAACAGCGTGTGGAGATTATCAAAGCGCTGTACCGCAAGTGCGACATCCTGATTTTGGATGAGCCAAGCGCTGTGCTGACCCCACAGGAGACCGAAGGGTTATTCGGCATTATGCGAACGCTGTTGGATCGCGGTGTGAGCATTATTTTCATCTCGCACAAACTCAAAGAAGTGCTTGAGATTTGTGACCATGTAACGGTGCTGCGGTTGGGGAAAGTTGTCGGGCAAGCTGACCCGAAGAACTCCACCGAAGAGTCGTTGGCTTCGATGATGGTAGGACGAAGCGTTCTACTGCACGTGGAGAAGCAGCCAAGCACTTTAGGCGAAGAAGTGCTGTCGATCCAAGATCTGAGTGTACGCGATGACCGTAAACTGCTGGCGATAGATAATTTATCGCTCGAAGTACGCGGCGGCGAGATCTTAGGCGTGGCAGGCGTGCAGGGTAACGGGCAGACGGAACTGGTGGAGGCGATTACGGGACTGCGGCGGGTGGAAAGCGGGAAGATCATCCTGTCGTACAAGGACATTACCCACGCCAAGCCGCGTTCGATCACCGAGTCCGGCGTGGCACACGTCCCTGAAGACCGCCGCAAGAACGGCATGGTATCGACCTTCCCAATTAAAGACAATTTGGTACTGCAAACCTATTACATCGGGCCGTTCAGCATCGGTATTCTGGCAAACGAAAAAGCCAAAGATGAAAAC
>JAPUDW010000315.1:0-4864 GCA_027492915.1 Bacteroidota bacterium
ATTATCCACAGCGACACATACGCTTTCAATGTCATCTAGCAAGACATCAGCGACCGGCTCACCGGCGTAATCCCATACGACTGTGCGCAGCTTGGGGCTGCTGTTAAACGTGATGCCGTGGTCGATACCCCACACATGCTCCTGACTATCGACCAAACAGTGACCACCTTTGCGGTCGGCGTTATTCACCAGAATGTCAAACGCGCAAATGCGTTTCATCTGCGGGATTTTATCCTCGGTGAACTCAAAATAGTTCATTTCGGGATCATGCTCGACAAAAAATTGCATCGAGCCGAGGCCATGCGGCCCCTGACGCAGTACCGTCGGTGGCACGATCTGCCAACCAAGCTGTTCGGAGGTTAAGAACGAGGCGACCTCACGTTTGCACAGCATACCGTCAGGGAAGTCCCACAGTGGGCGCTCACCTTTTTGCGGTTTATAAACGGCCATTACACTGGTGTTGTTGTGGTTGATGGATAACAAAAAGGTGTAGTTGGAACTCCAGCGCATCATGCCGTGTTCGGCTTCAACTTCACCCTTTTGCAAAATTTCAAGAACGGCTTGGCTCGTTAGCCCTTTTGAGTCTGCGTCGCTTGTATTTGTGTCCATACCTTATGACCAGTAATAGACTAACCGACCGTTTTGTTTGGGGTCTGAACGACCAGAATTGACGACTTCCTGCGTATGTTCGCACAGCAGCGCCATTTGGTCGCGCTTGCACCACAGTTTAACCACACCCGGCTCAATTTCGCTTAGTTCATCTACATCGGTGGTGGAAACCAGTTCTTGGGCGACCAGAACCACAAGGTCGTGATCCTCGTCATAACCCAGTCCCATTTGCGCGACACGGAACACAGGTTCAATCGGTTCGCGCAATTCCATATCGATGCCAGTCAGATTCACCGGCGGTAGTTCCTCGGCGTCCGCATTGCGCTGGTTGAGGTCATCCAGCATTTCGCGAATGGCTTCACTGAGGGCGCGAGCCTGTTCTTTTTCGATGATGAGAGAAACGATCTGCCGTCCCTGTCCACTTTGAAGGTGGAAAATGCGCTGACCACGCGGCCCAATCGTTCCAATGGTAATGAAATCTACCGGGTTGAGTTCTATTTCTTTACCGGTCATATCCTGTCTTTCGCTGATAAATCATGTTCATACAACGGCTGTTTAAGCACTTTTTTCGGCCTCTTTAGCCTGTTTGCGTTCCTGCTCCATTTGCAGAACATGTGCCATATCGTTCATGGTTCCAACATACGGGCGGCCAAATCCCAGCGACAACATACTAATGGATGCGGGGGTAATGATTATTCGCTGAAATTCGTCCAGATGCATTCCTAAAAAGTGTGCGAGTACCATTTTGATAATGTCCGCGTGCGACACGACCGCGATGGTTTGGCGTGGGTGTTCCCTGACTAACGCTTCGACCGCATTCACGGCGCGCGTTTGCACCCCGCGCATCGTTTCCCCATTCGGGAACTCTGCGCGAGACGGATACTGCTGTACCACCTGCCACATTTTCCGACCCACTAATTTGCTAATCTCCATGCCTTCCCAATCGCCGTAACGGACTTCACCGAGTTCGGTGGTTTGTTGAATGGTTAGGTTTGGGTGGTGCTGGCGAATGGCTTCTGCGGTTTCCATTGTACGCTCAAGTGGGCTGGCGTATAAATGGTCAATCGGTGTGTCCGCCAATCGTTTTCCAAGGGCTGCTGCTTGCGCTTGGCCTTCCTCATTCAGATGTACGCCGGGTGTCCAACCGGCGAGCTTGCCGGTCTTCACAAAGTCATTTACAGCATGTCGGATTAGCAGAATTTGTGTCATGCAACGTCTTTAATTTGTTAAGTATGTCTATAGGCGATAATAGCATACTTAAATTCAAAAGCACACTCTCTTTTAGGGTAGGTTAATCATCGCGGTCGCAGTGCCCAAATCGTCCCACCGCCCAAACTGATGTAAATCCACCCCTCACGGCTGATCGTTACGTCGAAGGGGTGATGCTGCCAGAAGCCGCTGGCCTGATAGTGCATTTTTTGCAGCGTTATATCCTTCCATTGGGGCGAACTTCCCGGCAATTCGGGTAGGATGATATGGGGTTCGGTTGGCTGCCCCGCCTCATCAAAATTCACAGTGACTAGCGTAAACCCGTTCAACACAGCCTCGTTGCTCGTTCCCCCCAGCGTTACCAGCAGTTGTCCTTGCAGGTGAGGAAAGGCATCGCCCGTATAAGCTGTAATGCCCAGCGGGTTACTGTGCGTAGCAAAGGTGAGTGCAGGCGGCACAGCTTGTTCGCAGTCAAAATTACCGGCGACATCCGGTGTGTTTTCCATGCCGATGCAGTACGGCCAGCCGAAGTTTGCGCCCACCTCGACGCGGTTTAGCTCATCATAATAGGTGTCGAGCGTCAGACCATCTCGCCCACTGTCAACCGCCCACAGCACATCCTTTTGGAATACGAGGTCGTTCGGTTGGCGTAAGCCTGTCGCTACCACTTGCTTATCGCTGCCATCCATCGCAAAACTCAGGATACTGCCGCGCTCGTTGTTTTGCTGAATACAAGCATCACACGCTGCACCGATGCCAACATAGATGCGCTCGTCGTTCCCGACTGCGATTCCGCCTGTCCAGAAGCCTTCGCCTGCTGGCAAATCATCAACCAATGTTTCGAGTTCGTCATTCGCCCACTTGTAGATATACGAGCCGCCTGAGACATAGAGAGCATTGTTGGAGTACGCTAGACCATTTGGCAGTGTTAAGCCGCTGATAATAATGGCTGCGATATCCGGCAGTCCATCACCATCGCTGTCGGTCAGGCGCAGCACTTCGCCGATTAATGGTCGCGTGGCATATAAGCTGCCATCCGGTGCCGTTGCTAACGCTGTGAATCCCAGTTCACCGCCGCTTTCATCGTGGATGACCAATTCTGCGCAGTAATATTCGGCGTTCACCCACGGCGGGTCAATAAAATGTGGCCGTTTGTCACAGTCGGGCAGGTCGGGTTGAGCCTGTGCAGTTGGTGCCCAGATCAGCAGTGTGAGTAAGAAAAGGGTAGATGAGAGTTGGCAGAGTGATTTCATAGCTCAGGTTATATCGCGAATGTGAATAGTCGCGGACGAATATTCGCTGAAAAATGTTTCGAACAATCCGCCGACTTCGGTACAGTTCCTATTATTCTATGATTTTTCAGATGAGAAAGGGCAGTCTTTTTAAGATTCATACACTATAATATTCTCATATTCTGTCTATTTTAGGGTTGAGGATGAAACTTGGACTTATCGCGGATATTCACGGAGACTATGCCGCCCTCCAAACCGTTTTAGATCGGCTTGATAACTATCATCATGTGGATGAGATTTTGTGTGCGGGTGATCTTGTCGGGCGCGGCCCCGAACAGGAAAAAGTGGTTGAAGTCATCCGGCAGCGAAACATCCCAACCGTTAAAGGTAACCATGATGAATGGGCTTACGGGTTTGAACAGTCGAACGCCGACTTCCTAGAAGACCTGCCCATCAACTGGCAAAAGCGCTATGACGGTTATAATGTATATATGTGCCACGGCAAACCCGGTAATAACATCTGGGGATTGTACCGTGATCATGTCTCGAACACACTACTGAACATGATGCTGCAATCGCTGGATGCAGATGTGCTGGTTGTGGGGCATACGCATGTGCCGATGTTTATCAAGGTGGCTAATGGCTGTGTTATTAACCCCGGTTCACTGTATACCTTTCACAGCACCCGCGTGACCTCGCATACCTATGGAGTATTATCTTTGCCAGATATGCAATTTGAACTCTTTGATCTGATGGCTGACCCCATCAAGCCGGTGATGCCATGACAACACCCACCGAAGTTCCAAAGGAACACTATACCCGCGAGTATTTCGAAAAGTGGAATTACGCGGATCGTCCTTTGGGTAAATACAGCATGTACTGGTTTGCCCGACGTTATTATGCCGCGTTGGTACAGCGTTATGCGCTACCCGCGCAGCCCGGCCAACCGCAGCGTAAATTATTGGAAATGGGCTGTGGGCTGGGGCATTTGCTCGGCTTACTGCAAGATGACTTCCATTGTGTCGGTATCGACCTCATCGACTACAGCATCGAGCAAACCCTTAAAAATGCACCCAAAGCTGAAGCATTTCAGATGAGTGCTGATGACCTCAGTGCATTCGAAAGCGAAAGTTTTAGTGCTGTAGTGGCTCTGCATCTGGTCGAGCATTTGCCAAACCCCGAAAATACAATTCAGCAGGTCAACCGCATTCTGAAACCCGGTGGTTTGTGGTTATTCGCCACACCCCATCCCGACTACAGCCTGCGCCGCTTTAAAGACCGCGATAATGATGCGATTGGTAAAGATAAAACCCACATCAATGTTCACCCCCCGCAGCAGTGGCGGAAATGGTGTGAGCAAAATGGGTTTGAGATGGTCAAGCATTTCGGTGATGGTTTGTGGGATGTGCCGTACCTGCCGCTCTTGCCCAAGATCGTTCAATTCGGTATCTTCGGGGTACCTGCGCTGGCACAGGTTGTTACCCGCACCACATGGACGCCGTTGTCGATGGGTGTCAACCAGATCGGTATTGCCCGTAAACGCTAGTTCTGTAAATCGGCTCTGAAAAGGGCTGATCCTACGGCATGGTTGAGGGAAGAAGCGCCCTTCTTTATAACAAACAGCAAGAACAGAAACCAGTCATTGCACTGGTTCTTTGCTTTTTAAAATACTTTGTTACAATGCGTCAATCTGCAAATGTTGAACTATAGGACGCAATCCTGTATGGCGTTCAAACTTTCCTCGGAAACCATAGCCGATTGGCTGCACTTCTTAAAGAAAACCGATAATCCTTTAAACCGCATTCTCCCCCACG
>JAPUDW010000315.1:4874-8433 GCA_027492915.1 Bacteroidota bacterium
AGTTGGTTTCGCTGCTGCATGTCGGTTTGAATCGTGAGCAGGAATTCCGAACTACTTTCGAATTATTGACCTATGTGTTTCCCTATTTTGCCCTGACCTTAGCACATATTGATGATTGGCCCCCCTTGCTGATTGATGCGCTTTTGATGGCGCAGGACATCAAAGATAACGATTTGCAGGTACAGGTGTTCCGCTGGTTGGGTGAGTCTTATCTAAAAACAGCGCAGCATCAAGCGGCGAGTCATGCCTTTAAAACCGGGCTGGAGCGCGCAGAAGCCGGCGAAATTGATGACATGGTGGTTGCCATGTACATCGGCATTTTTAAGCTGCAATGGTTCGACCTTACGCAGGATGTTATACAACCGCTGTTAAAACAAGCGTTGGATGCGGCGTCGCGGGCGAACGACCGTGGCTTACGTGCTGGTCTATACGATGCCCTTGCTTCCGCCTATGTACGTTTGCAAAGTACGCAGCTTGCGCTCGGTTATGGACAAACCGCCTTCGCTTATTGGTATAGCGTTCGCAGCCATTCGGGATTAGGCCGCACAGCATATACATTGGCGGTAATCTACACCCACATGACACAGTTGACGGAAGACAAACGTTTCCTCAGCCCTGCGATTGAGTATCTAGAAATTGCCCGTGATGAACTGGCGCAAACCGAGGATGTTTGGCAGTACCCTCTTTTGGCCTATCAACAAGCCGGAATCTATTATCAGCTCGAAGAGTATGAAGATGCCGTTATCTGGTTTGAGCAGTCACTCAATGAGGCAGTAACCACCAATTCGCCGCATTACATTGTCATCGCCCATCATGGGTTAGGGCTGGCACAGGCCAAGCTTCGATTGTTTGTGGCTGGTCGGCGCAATTTGATGGCAGCTATGAAAATTTGGGACGAGTTGAGTAACGCCTACGAAAAGGGCAGCGTCCTAATTGGATTGGCAGACCTTGAGTATCAGGCGGGTAATTATGAAAAAGCGCGTTTGCACCTATATACCGGTTTAGATGTGGCGAGCCGTGTTGTCGATGAGGGGATGCGACAATTTTTAATTGACCAGCTTAACGACATCGAACGTAAACTCGCTTCTTAAACAAAAGGCTCAATCGGGTGATTAAGCCTTTGTTTGTCCCTACCGCTCGTTAGATGCTAGGCGGCGGTGGCAGAGGTGGATAAGGCCCCGGTTTCTTCATGGGATGTTCTCCTGTAAGCATTTGAACGATGCTTACAGGGTCGCATGTTGACCCCCACCGAGTCCCACGTAATCGGACTCAAAGCGGACAGAAAACGGACAACTTTTTATTAAGCTGAATTACGAACACCGCCGTTGGTATTCAGAGCAGCAGGCGGTGGGTAATCGACTTGGAAAGCATTTCGTTTCGGCCTATAGTTAAACCAAGATCGATTCAGCAATCATATAGGTGGAGCATGTCGTGTTTTTTATAGGCTTAAAGCGCACGATGGTCGGTGTCATTTTCTTGCTAGGCTGCTTCGCGGCGTGGGTTTCCCCCGCTGCCCTGCAAGATGTATCGCCCGACTATTCCATACAACTGATTCAAAACAGCTTTACCGAAGGCGGCAGCCAAACTATCGTGAAGTTCGATGTGCTGAATTCGGGTGGCGCGGCTGCTGGACCCGCGACTGCCACACTCAATTTGATTAGTACGGGTGAGCAAATCGCTACAGCAATTGTTCCGGCGTTGATAACCAACGGGCGGTATACGGTCGTGTTGCAGTTTGCCAATGACCGGTTTGGCCCGAACAGTGTTGAGTCGTTCCGTGCGGCAGTTGGCATTGATGAGATTGAGGAAAGCGGCACACCCTCGATACAGGATAACTTTGCCCGTATCGTGATTACTTTCCCTGCGACGCTGCCACAGCCCGACGCTGCACCTGCGGTTGAGGCAACCTCGGAAGTATCAGACTCCGCTGGAAGTGAGGCTGATAACCCGCTTAATCAAGTATTGGAACAGCTTAATATCGACCCTTCCAAGCCCGAACAATTGGCTGTGTTGGGTGGCATAATCATTGTGCTGGTCATCCTGTTACTGCTGCTGTATACCATTTTGCGGTTGTTGTTTTCGCGCAAGCCAGATTTTGGTAGCTGGCAACCTTCGTATGCCAACATGCCCATCTCTGACCCGAACAGCTTGCAGGGGCGGCATCAGCAGTGGCAGGCATTAGCGCAAAATAGTGTGCTGCCGCTGGAAGGCGGGGAAGGCAGTTTGCAAGTTCGAAAATTGGTTACAGGTGTGAATGATCAGTATTTATCCGGTTGGCATGTGGTCGCGTTCCAGATCAGCCAGTACGACAAATATGGGCGCATCAGCCGCACCCAGATTATTTCGACGCCGAAGTTGGTTAAACGTTTGGAATGGGTGGTGCGCCGCCTCGAAAAACTCTCACCAGAGCAAAAAACCCGCCAGTTGCGACCCATCGCCCAAGCCTTGAGTCGTCAGGTACGCAAAAAGGTCAACGAACGGACGGCTGTGCTGCCATTAGCGATGGATATTCGGCTGCGGGCGCGGCACGGCGAAGTGCATATCTGGTTCGAATTATACCGCCGCCAGTATGCGCAGTGGTCACGCATCGACCGTTGGGAACCGGAAATGATGGTGACAGGCAAGATGATTTATGAGAACTTTACGTATACGCTGTATGGTCAAAAGCCGGGGGAGAACCTGAAGCAGTTCCAGAAACGTTTAGAAGAAGATGTGGTTCTTTTACTGAATGACTTCTTAAACCCAGTCGCAAGTGTTGTCGCCCAGCGCCCTGATGCGCCGACTGACCCCCATATGCAGCCGGTGACAATCCCGCCCCAGACTTAGTTTACTGCGGGTCGTCATCCAAATTGCCGCTGACGGCATACAACAGCACACCAAGTGCCGCCAGAATAAAACTGCCGATGATGCCTACCGCTTGCAAGAAACCAAAAAGCGGTTCACTGTTGGTGCTGCTGATGTGTGAACCAAAGCCGACCACATCCGCTGTACCGGTCATGGCAGCGAACAGTAAACCCGTCAGCGCTAGCCGTATACCAATCTGCTGGGCGAGGTTGGCCGGCCTGCCCACATAAAAGGTAAACTTGACATAGATTAACGCACCGAAGATCAGCAGTGTGAATCCGACCAGCACCGTAAAAATTTGTACGATACCGATGCCGCTGGCGGGACTTAGTCCGGTCACACCGGGGAACAGTCCCATAAAGGCGAGTACAGTCCCCAGTGCGCCAAGTGCAATTCCAAATTGGGCAATACGCGGCATGGTTTACCCTAGTTGGCAGGCAGTGCTTGACGGATTTTACGAAGCATATTGCCGCTCATAATGGCTTCAACATCACTAGCCGAGTAGCCGCGTGCTTTCAGCGCATCCCCAATCTTCATGAGGTCGGTTACGGTATCAAGGTCTTCGGGGATACTTTCTTGACCGAAGCCGCCATCAAAATCACTGCCGATGCCGACGTGCGCAGCGCTGCCGGTGAGCTGGCAGACATAATCCATCGCGTCGATTACCCGTGACAGCGGAATTTTGGACTTTGGATCGCCGCTTGCCCAATCATCG
>JAPUDW010000316.1 GCA_027492915.1 Bacteroidota bacterium
CTTTGTTGAAGCCAATATTGGTATGCCCGCTCAACCCGCTGCTGGTGGTCAAAGTGCCAATCCGTAATCGTCCGGTGATCGTAATAACCAACCGTTGGTGTTTCGTGAGAAGGAGTCAGTTGACCACCTGTCACCGTACACAAAAACACAATCGAGTATAGGGTGTTCGGCTGTCCGTATTCCCCCGGCAGCACGCTAAACACATCCACCAACGACCCTACATCCACTTCGAGGCCGGTTTCCTCGCGTACCTCGCGTTTCAGGTTCTCGCGCGGCGTTTGGTTCACCTCACAAAAACCGGCTGGCAGCCCCCAGCGCCCGTTGTCTGAACGCTTAATCAGCAGTACCTCGCCCTTCTGGTTAAAGATACCCGCTGCACAGCCAACTTTCGGCGTCACATATCCGATCTCGCGCCGGAAGCGTTCGGTAATCTCGTTCTCGGCTAAACCGGTCACGCTGGCGTATTCCGTCACTGCCAACCGCATCAGCCGTTCGTAGCGTTCACGGTCATAGGGATCTTGGGCATAATTCAAACCCAATTGAGCAATCGAGCGCAGTTCATCGAGGAGTGCCGCGATGTTCATCTATAACATCACCTTGCCACCATCGACGTTAATCGCCTGCCCCGTCAGATAGCGCGACGCATCCGAAGCGAGGAACAACACCAGCCCGACCACATCATCCGGTGTACCCAGCCGCCCCTGTGGAATATCTTCCAGCCACTTCTTCATCTGCGCTTCGTTCTGGCGCAGGTGGGTCGTCATCTCGGTTTCAATCACGCCGGGGCAAACCGCGTTCACCCGAATCCCGTAGGCCGCGAACTCACGGGCGCACTCGCGCGTCAGCCCGATCATGCCCGCCTTACTCGCTACATAACCTGAGCGCAGCGCAATTGGAATATTGTGTCCGGCAATCGATGCGATGTTGATAATCGCGCCTTCACCCCGCACGCGCATAATGCGTCCGGCGCTGCGGCTGGTGTAAAAAGCAGCGTTTAAGTTTGTATTGATGGCGTTGTGCCAATCGGCGTCACTCATCTCAAGTATCGAGGCGCGTGGTTCAACCCCGGCGTTATTCACCACAATATCCAGCCGCCCGAAGTCCGCCACGACTTTATCCACCATCTTCTCAACCGCCGCCGAATCGCGTACATCAGCGACATAAGCATTAGCTTCGCCGGAAAGGATGCCGGTCGTAAACGTCGCACTCGTCGCGTCAATATCATTCACAGCCACCGCTGCCCCACAGTCGGCAAACCCCTGCGCAATCGCCTTGCCAATCCCACGCCCTGCGCCTGTAACCAGCGCGACCTTCCCCTTCAAATTCACGCTGAACATGGTTGCTATGTGTCCTTGTTGATATGTCAATAACGGAGAAAAAGCAAAAGCCCTTGACTTAACTTATGAGCTAGTAGCATTATACCACTCAGCTAGTTTTAATGGCGCTGAAGCCTGAGCAGTGATATAATCATTCGTGACATTTAGCACAAATTGAACGATGTAAACGATGGCCTATAAACGACTAACAGATTTCATTGATCAACTCGAAAAAGCTGGTGAACTGGTTCGCGTGAAAACGCCTGTGAGCGCTGAACTGGAAATCACCGAAATCACCGACCGCATTTCCAAACTCCCCCACGCACGCAACAAAGCGTTGCTGTTCGAAAAAGTCGAAGGCAGCGAATTCCCATTAGCCGTCAACCTCTATGGTAATCCGCAGCGCATGGCATGGGCGATGGGCGTGAATGATCTCGAAGAACTCAACCAGCGCCTCGCCAAACTCATCGATCTCAAGCTGCCTAAGGGCATGGGGCCGATGATGAACCGCGGATTGGAAGTTTTAGACGCGCTGCGGCGCATCGGCCTTGGCCCCAGCAAAACCACCAAAGCGCCGGTGCAAGAAGTCGTGATTACCGACAAACCGGACGTCAACATCTTCCCGATTCTCAAATGCTGGCCGGATGATGGTGGCAAATATATCACCCTCACCTCGGTCATCACCCGCGACCCCGGTACAGGCACCCGCAACGTCGGCATGTACCGTGTGCAGGTATATGACGGGCAAACACTCGGCCTGCACTGGCAGCGGCACAAAGGCGGCAAAGAACATCAGGAAGCGGGAAAAATTCGCAACCAGCAGAAGATTCCGGTCGCCATTGTCCTCGGTGGCGATCCCGCCGCGATGTGGTGCGGTTCTGCGCCGCTGCCCCCCGGCATCGACGAATTCCTGCTGGCAAACTGGCTGCGTGGCAAACCCACGCCTTTCGTTAAATGTGTTTCGCAGGATCTTGAAGTACCGGCCAACGCCGAAATCGTGATTGAAGGTTGGTTTGACCCGAACGAGCACCGCACCGAGGGGCCGTTTGGTGACCATACCGGTTTCTATACGCCGCCTGACCTATTTCCGGTCATGCATGTGACCGCCATCACACACCGTAAGGATGCCGTTTACCCGACGACGATTGTGGGTAAGCCGCCGATGGAAGACCTGTGGATGGGCAAAGCGACCGAACGCCTATTCCTACCGCTGATGAAGTTGTTCATGGGCGAAATTGTGGATTACGCCATGCCGGCTGAAGGGGTGTTTCATAATCTGGTCATTATCAGCATCAAGAAGCGCTTCCCCGGTCACGCCCAAAAAATCATGTATGGGTTGTGGGGCTTGGGGCTGATGATGTTGAGCAAAGCTTTCATCATCGTTGACGCGGACGTGAATGTCCACGACACGGCAGCAGTAGCCCGCGAAGTGCTGACCAACGTCAACTGGCGGCGTGATGTCACGCTTGTCGATGGTGCGGTTGACCAGCTTGACCATTCATCCCGCGAAGATTCGTATGGTGGCAAGATCGGCATCGACGCGACTCGCTCGACTAAAGCCGAATTTATGACCGCCTACCCAGCACCCGCGCCTATTCCGAGCGAGCAATTAACGGCCTTAGTCGGCAGCAAGTGGCGCGAAACGCATCAAACACTGCTGGTCGCACTCGATAAAAAGACACATCAACCCAAAGAAGCCATGCGGAAAATCTGGGAACTGTGCCCTGACTATAACCTGATCATTCTGGATGACTTTGTCGATGTGAACAATCTCTCGGACGCAGCATGGCGTGCGCTGGGCAACACCGACTGGCACCGTGATGTAGCCTTTAGCGGGGGTGAGATTGACCACTACGCCAGCGGCGATTTGCCACGCAGCTTCATCGGCATCGACGCGACTAGCAAAGGTGCTGAAGATGGGCACCCGCGCGGCTGGCCGGTTGAAATTTTCATGTCGCCGGATGTCGTCAAAAAGGTTGACGAACGCTGGGCGACCTATGGCTTACGCTAGGCGAAATACGGCCTAGACTTCACTTGTTATTGATCGGTAGGAGCGGCTTGCTGGTTAAACGGGGCAAGTCGACACGGGCGGGTTGTTCCTACAGTCAATATTTAGAAGCAACGATTGAGCATGTTAAAGCTGCCTCTACATCTAAATCATTCTTCGCTGGTAATAGGCTATGGCTCGTAAATTCACACGCCGCACCGAAAACTTTAACTGCCAAAATTGTGGTGAACCCGTCACGGGTGATGGCTACACCAACCACTGCCCGCACTGCCTGTGGAGCAAACATGTTGACGTGAACCCCGGCGACCGTGCAGCCGACTGTGGCGGACGCATGGAACCCGTGGGCGCGGAACAAAAGGCCGGTGAAATCATCATCGTCCATCGCTGTGTGGTCTGCTATCATGTGAAGCGCAATCGGGCAGCCGCCGATGACAATTTTGACCTTCTGATTGAACTGGTTGCGATGGGCAACCGATTTTAGAACCCAGATAACCGCCGCTTATAAAAAGGCAGTATGATGACGCAGGTAGCAGCACCCACAACCAACAGCGATACCCTTCTCACCAAAATCAAAGTCTTTCTCGACCTGATTAAGTTCGAGCACACGATTTTTGCGCTGCCATTCGCCTATCTTGGGATGGTGCTGGCAGCAGGTGGCTTACCGACCTTTCACCAATTCTTCTGGGTCACGGTCGCGATGGCCTCCGCGCGAACATTGGCTTTTGCCATCAACCGTTTAGCCGACCGCCGCTTTGACGCGACCAACCCGCGTACGGCTAAACGCCCCTCGGTGACAGGCCGTTTAACCCCGCAGCTTATTATGGTGTTTGCGGTCATTTCATTGGTGTTATTGGCAGTGAGTGCCGCCCTGCTCAGTCCATTAGCTCTGATACTGTTCCCCGGCGCACTGGTGTTCTTGCTCGGCTATTCCTACACCAAACGCTTTACCGCACTGTGCCATTGGGTGCTAGGCTTCACCGATGGTTTAGCGGCGATTGGCGGGTGGATTGCGGTACGCGGCAGCATCTTCACGCCGGATGATTTACCCGCGTGGCTGTTGATGTTCGCCGTGACCTTCTGGATTGGCGGCTTTGACCTGATCTATGCCTGCCAGGATGTTGAGCACGATAAGCAAGAAGGCTTATATTCATGGCCGAGCCGCTACGGGATTGCCAGCGCCTTATTTATGGCGAAGGCCAACCATGTGCTGACGATTCTGGTACTGATTGTGCTTGGGCTTACCTTCCCGCTCGGCTGGCCGTTCTGGGTGGCTGTGGTCATCGCCGCTGGTTTGCTGGCTTACGAAAACAGCCTTGTAAAGCCGGATGATCTCTCCAAAATGAATCAGGCGTTCTTCCAGATGAATTCGTATGTCGCGGTGACATTGTTTGTCGGCACATTTCTCGCACTGGTCATCTAATCATGGATACCTCTATTATCCTGATTGGCCCGATGGGGGCAGGCAAAACAACCATTGGCGAGCGCTTATCCAAACGCTTGAACTTGGGTTGGGTTCAACTGGATGAAATCCGGCAACCTTACTATGATGAAATTGGATACGACCACGAAACGACCAAACAAATTCACGCTGAAAAAGGCATGGCAGGCATTATCAAATACTGGAAGCCATTTGAAGCATACAGCGTTGAACGGGTTTTGGCTGAATACCCGAACAGTGTGATTGATTTTGGTGCGGGACAATCGGTTTATGAGGACGAGGTGCTGTTTGCGCGGGTCAAAAAAGCACTCACACCTTTACCAAACGTCATCTTGTTACTACCCTCACCGGATATAGATGAAACGATCAGGATACTAAAAAGCCGCGTACCAGCCGAGATAACCCCCGACATGCTGGATTGGTTTAACGACTTGAACGCGCATTTCATACGCCACAAGTCAAACCACGAACTCGCGAAAATCACGATTTATACCAACGGGCGAACACCGGACGAAACCTGCGATGACATCATCGGAAAGTTGAAGTAAGACAATGTCACACCTGAGCGGCAGTGAACGGGCGATTTACGTACAGAACATGTTCGGGCGGATCGCCGGACGCTATAACCTGATGAACCGGCTTATGACTGGCGGCCAGGATATGAAGTGGCGTCGGTTCGTCGTTCAGCAAGCGCGGCTGAAAAACGGTGACAAGCTGCTCGACCTCGCCACTGGTACAGGAGACATTGCGTTTGAAGCGCTCAAGACCGTCCCCAATCTGCAAGTCGTCGGGGGCGATTTCTCGCTGCCGATGATGCAGGTGGGGAAAACACTGCCGATGGGCGAAAAAGTTGGCTGGACGGGTGCGGATGCGCTCAACTTGCCCTTCCCCAATAATTCATTTAGCGCCATCACAGCCGGCTACCTGACTCGTAATGTCATCGACCTGCCGCGCATGTTTGCTGAACAACTACGTGTGTTGAAAACAGGTGGCAGGATAGTGCTGCTGGATAGTTCGCCGCCTAAAAACAATATACTCAAGCCCTTCATTGAAATCCATCTCCGCTTTATTATTCCCCTGCTCGGTCGCATTGTGGCGGGTAAAAGCGGTGCGGATGCATATCAATATCTCCCAAGTTCAACTCAAGCCTTCAAAACGCCGCAAGAACTCGCCGCGATGATGACCAAAGCGGGTGTGCGTAATGTACAGTTCCGTACTTTTATGTTTGGGACGATGGCCGTTCATTGGGGTGAGAAATAAACCCCTATAAGCTAGGGAACCTCTAAAGCCTATTCAACGTCATCATAGTAACGTTGGGTTAACCATCACTACAGAGAGGATCAATCTAATGAGCAAGCGACTGATTCTAGCAGGTTTAACACTTTCAAGTGTATTACTATCCTCGGTTGGGGTTCAGGCACAAGATAAAACCTGTGATATTGATATACAGCCAATCGTAGCACAATTAATTTCGGCTCAAACCGCCTCAGCCAGCGGTAAACAGGAAGATGCGCTTCAACAGTTGCGTGAAGCCAAAGCCGATTTGGAAGCGTTGGAAACAGCCTGTGCCAACGGATCGGCTGCTGTGACCGTACCAGAACTAACAACGACTTTTACCGCGCCGGATGAATCATTCAGCTTTCTGTATCCTGATGGTTGGGCAACTGATCCATTCACCTTCACGCTCGACAGCTTTGGTATCGGTGGTCGTGCAATCATTGCCAACACCCAAGCTGGATTAAAGCTATTGACCCAAACAATCGACCAGACAAAACTGGGGGCAACTGACCAAGCAGCCATGATCATCGTGGGTTCGGCCAGCACCGTTTTGTACAGCCTCGGCATTTACGATTCGACTGTTGAGCAGCCTGCTCTACCTACCGTCGAAGCCCTTACCGATTACATTCAGCTTGCCATACGTGACGGCCAAATTTTCGACGAAATCAGCGACCCGACATATGAGGGTGAAACAGCCAGTTTTAGCATCGGCAACCCCGAATTTGACGGACTAGTACTCCTATCGCAGCTTGATACTGACAAGTTTTCCTTCACTCTGCTCATTGGCGATACCGGCACCCGTCCGACCGTCAATGCGCTGGCAGAAGCAATACACGCATCTATCGAATAGTGGACATCCCAAATTTCGAGCCAAATGGTTGAAAGCAGCATGTACAGTCACCACCGGAGGAGCATCTTACAGCGCGTCAGTTGGTGGCTGTACCTGTTATTAATCTTCTTGCCCGTCACACTGGTCTTGGGTGTCATCAATATCCGGCTATATTACACCAGCTACACGCCCACCCACAATGATGTCGTGCCGCAGTTGGCCTTCATCAAAGAAAAACTGCAAGCGGGTGCGGCTGAAGAAATGCAGCAGCTTTTCCCCGAAGGCTACTTCTTCACCTATGCCTTATATGGACTAACTTGGGTCGATGTTGGCCTTCAGAGCGTTGAGCAGCGTCCACAAGCCCTAGCCGAAGCCCGCTGGGCACTGGATGTATTAGAGTCAGCCAAAGGCCAAGCAGTCTTTTCACCAACTTTGACACCTTCCTACGGCGTTTTTTATATCGGCTGGAGCAATTGGCTGCGCGGCGGTATCTTAAAGCTGCAACCACCGGCCTCGCGCGATGCGGCAGAAGTGGAACGCTTAACGACTGAATTGGCAGCGCTGGCAGCTGCCTTCGATGCTAATGCAAGCCCGTTCTTACAAGCCTACCCCGGTCAAGCATGGCCGGTTGATAGCACGGTTGGGGTCGCTGCGCTGCACCTCCACGACACGCTTTTTGAACCACAGTTCGAGGCAACCATTGAACGCTGGATCAGGTTAGCAAAAACAAAACTTGACCCCGCAACCGGACTGCTGCCTCATCGTGTATCTGCTTTCACAGGCGACCTATTAGATGGCACACGCGGCTCATCGCAGAGTGTTATCCAACGTTTCCTGCCAGAGATTGATCCAAGCTGGGCAAGCCAGCAGTATCCGCTGTTTCGCAGCCAATTTGCGACAACGCTGCTAGGTGTACCGGGAATACGCGAGTACCCAATCGGCACCAATGGCATAGGCGATGTTGACTCCGGTCCACTGATCGAAGGTATGAGTTTATCAGCCTCAGTAGTTACCGTAGCGGCAGCACGGGTTGCAGGCGACGGCGAACTCGCGGATACGATGTTGAACGTTGGCGAGGCGCTGGGAATGCCTATTGAGTTCGGTGGCAGCAAGCAATATGCCCTCGGTGTGCTGCCCATAGGCGATGCCTTCCTCGCGTGGGCGAAACCTGCCGCGCCGTGGACATTTACACCTGTCGCAATGAACCTATCGTCATTGGTGAGATGGTGGTGGCGCTGGCCGATCCACGGCGTATCGCTGCTGATTGTGGGTTTGGTGTGGTTAATAAGTCGAAAGCTAAAAGGCAAGCGCGAATCAAAAGCACTTTTTAGCACAGAGACATGATTATGTATGATAAGCGCTCAGTTGAAGGCAAATATCATGAAACAGTCTATAGTTAGTACTCGATAGCATTTCACTTGGGTCACGGCGAGCGGGCTTTGCTTCGCCCTAAATAAATCATAGGTTATCCATGATACATGCGGAATTGAAGGGTATTCTAAACCCTGATATTGATGAT
>JAPUDW010000317.1 GCA_027492915.1 Bacteroidota bacterium
GGTGCTTTGGCTACCTTAATCTGTTGATTTGCGGACAACCCTTATAGTCCCCTTGTGGGGCGGTGGCATCACGGGAGCAATCCGCCGGGTTTGTGTCATTTCAGCGCCGCTCTCCCTCACATCCGCCGACATAAAATGTCAATTCGGCGGTCACACGGGAGCTTCCCGCCTGCCATTTCGGCAGGAAATATGCAACATGTGCCGCATAAAAGCGAGGTGATGGGAAAACGGGAGGGTCTCAGTCCCTCCCCTACGAAAGCAAATTCTGAGCTTACCTGTCATTTACCAGTTGACCCCTACCGCGAGTGAGATGGTGAATGCGAAGTAAGTGGTGGGTGTGAATTTGGGATGCGGGCGTAGCATCCACAGGAGGCTGCGCACCGCTACGTCCCTACAATGTGAACCTAAAAGTTATAGGTGTCCAATTTCATGATTTACCAAATGACTGCTATCGCGAAATAATGCGGTTTTTTGTTCTACGCGGTAGAATATTTGTGCGCCTTAAAAAAGGGTGGTGGTTGCAAAGTAAGTGGTGAGTATGGTTTGGTTGCGCGGGCTGGAAAAATCCAGCTCCTACAATGTGCATCTGAAATTACAGACCTCGAAATTCATTACTTACCAACTGACTGATACCTGAAAAATAATCTTGCGCTCAAAAAAGGAAACCCTCATGAAACTCCTGCTCACCTCGGCTGGAATCAAAAACCCCAGTATCAGCAAAGCACTAGTTGATATGCTCGGCAAACCAATTGCGGAGTGCAGCGCCCTTTGCATCCCCACCGCCATTTACGCCATCCCCAACGGTTTTAACATGGGATGGAGTTTTATTAGCGGGAAAGAACCGAGATGCCCGATGTGTGAACTCGGTTGGAAGTCGATGGGCGTGCTGGAGCTGACCGCCCTGCCCAGCATTGATAAATCGGTTTGGGTTCCGCAGGTTCAGAATACCGACGTTCTACTGGTGAATGGCGGTGACCCGTTATATCTCGCCTACTGGATGCGGCAGTCTGGCTTAGAAGATCTCTTGCCATCGCTGAACGAAACGGTATGGGTGGGGCTGAGCGCCGGCAGCATGATTATGACTCCCCGCGTCGGCGAATTCTTCGTCGGTTGGAAGCCAGCGACCGGTGGCGATGAAACGCTGGGCGTGGTCGATTTCTCGATATTTCCACACTTAAACCACCCCGCTTTGCCCCACAACACAACCGCTAACGCCGAAAAATGGGCGGCTGACATATCGATTCCAGCCTACGCGATAGACGATGAGACCGCCATCAAAGTTGTTGACGGCGCTGTCGAAGTCATCTCCGAAGGCAGTTGGAAACAGTTTGCGCCTCAGTAGGCGTAATAGAAGGTCTATTAGACCCCACCCCTACGAAAAAATAATGGGTGGGGGGTAACGCGGACAGCATGTAAGGCTTGTCCAGTACTAATAGGCTTCTTACGTTCCCTCACATGAGGCTAAAGCCGTCATGCTGATCACCAGACAAGTCTGCTAAAGCGACTTCAAAGGCAAATGTTCGCCGCGAAAATACGCGCGTATTGCAGTGATAAATCTTGCTTCTCGCGTGAGTAAGACCAAAACGAGTACCGGACAAGCCTTGTATGCTGTCCCTACGAAAAGACGAGGTTTGTGGTGAGCCGAGCACACCTCGTCCCATATGCAGCAAGTTAAGGATTTAAACCGCCAGAGGCTAAAGCCATCCGGCTCCATTTTCCGGCGGGAAGTACGCTAAAGCGCACTCTGACCCGCCGGGGAACACGTGTGTTTCCAAAATTAGAGTGCAAAATCGGCAAGATGAAAGCAGAAATTTTCCTTAACTTGGTACGCATGGGACGAGGCACACCTCGTCCCTACAAATGGGCATCTGCAATTGTTTGCATTAGGCAACATCACTTACCAAATAACCACTACCACCGGTTGGACGAACAGATTTTTAACTTTTACAGACTGGGAAGGATTCCTTCATGAAACTGCTGCTCACCTCGGCTGGTATCAAAAATCCGAGTCTCGAAAAAACGCTGGTCGATATGCTTGGCAAACCGATTGCGGAGTGCAGTGCGCTTTGCATTACCACCGCCAGCTATCCTTTATCGAACGGCACTTTTCTTGCTTATAGCTTTATCAGCGGATACGAATCCGAAACCCCGATGTCGGAACTCGGTTGGAAGTCGGTGGGCGTGCTGGAGCTGACTGCTCTACCCAGCCTTGATCAATCGATTTGGCTGACCACGGTTCAGGCCGCTGACGTGATTCTGGTCAATGGCGGCGACACGGTATTCCTGGGTCACTGGATGCGGCAGTCGGGGCTAGCAGACCTTTTGCCCTCGCTAAAGGCCGTCTATGTGGGGCTGAGCGCTGGAAGTTTGGTGATGTGCTCGCGCATCGGTGAGGAATTTATGCACTGGACAAAGCCCAAAAATGGCGACGAAGCGCTGGGCTTCGTCAATTTTGAGATCTTCCCACACCTTGACCACGAGATGCTGCCAGAACACGCCATGCCCTACGCCGAAAAGTGGGCGGCCAAGTTGACCGTGCCGGGGTACGCGATTGATGATGAAACCGCTATCAAAGTCGTTGATGGAACCATCGAAGTCATCTCTGAGGGCAATTGGAAACTGTTTAGGCCACAGTAGGTATGATAGAAGGTCTATTCGCCCCTCCCCTACAAGAAGATAATGCTTGAGCTGGGCAGCACGGACAGCATGTTCCACGGGAGGCTTCGCACTATGCTGTACCTACGAAAAACGGGTTTGGGGTTGGTGGCACGGACGAGGCACGCCTCGTCCCTACAAGTTGACTGACGACTAAAGACTACCTGCTACACACCGCTCATCTTGAGTACCTTGCCGACCGTGCGCAAGATGATGTTCAGGTCAAGCAGAATGGATTGGTGGCGAATATAGTACAGGTCATATTGCAGCTTCATCAGCGCGTCTTCATCGGTCGAGCCGTAGTTATAGCGCACCTGCGCCCATCCGGTCAGGCCGGGGCGGATCACCAAACGAGTGCGGTAAAATGGAATTTTCTCGGTCAGGCGTTTGATGTGCTCCGGTCGTTCCGGTCGCGGCCCGACGATACTCATGTCACCGCGCAAGATGTTGAGGATTTGCGGCAGTTCGTCGAGGCGCGTTTTCCGCATAAAGCGCCCAACGCGCGTCACCCGATCATCCCCTTGCCGGCTGAACACCGCGCCAGTTTTGGCCTCGGCATCCGAGCGCATCGACCGGAACTTGTAGATGCGAAAGGTTCGCCCGTTTAAGCCGGTGCGTTCCTGCGAGTAAAATATATCGCCCGTCGAATCCAGCTTGATCGCCAGCACGATAAAGGGCAGCAGCACGGCAAAGGCTAACGCGCCGATGAGGGAAATAATAATATCCAACAAGCGCTTGATGGTTTGGTAAGGGTTGAAGATCGAGCCACCGTCGATGGGCAGCACCACCGCCCAATTGTTGATGACATGCTCAACCGGAACCTGCCCCGTGATACGTTCGTACAGCAGCGGCATCGGCACAATCGCTGCGCCCTGCTCGTAGGCATCCATCACGCCCTGAAAAATATCTTTACTCATCTCGCGGGTCGAAGTAACGATAAGTTCGCTAATCTGCTCGGTAAAAACCAAACGGGCGATGTCCTTGCCGCGACCGACCACCGGCACATCACAAATATCTTTGAGCGTATCATCAGCCTCGGCAATCACGCCACGAATATCATAGACATCATGGGCATGACGACCAATCGCGCCGATCATGGTCATGGCTGCCCAATCGGTACCGACGATCAACACCCGCCGCCGTGCGCTCATCCAACCCGCCAGCGCCGGATTAAACAGGCGGAATAAGGCAATCAGTAAGAAGGACGACACGGCGTAATATAGGATGAATAAGCGAGGCAGCGCTAACGGTTGGGCGAAGAAAAAGACTACCACATACAGCACAACCATTTGCAGGGTAATCAACACCAAGCTGCGGTAGGTTGAGCGCTTACTGGCGGCGACCCGCAGTTCGTAGAAGTCATTAGCACTCGCCAGCACCAACCAGATGCCGGTGAGGGTGAAAAACCAATGGCTGCGCGGGAATATGAAATCAAAGTCGAAGGTATGCCGCCCGACCACCGACCAGACAAACAGCGCTATCGTCACCGCTGCCAGCACTGCCAGCACGTCACCAGCCATCAACACCAAACGGCGCTCGGAAATCTGCAATTGCAGTCGTTTACGCTGCGGCGACGGGGAGAATAGCATACTATCGTGTGTCCTCATGCTTACGTTAAGCTCGTCGGCTGTGGTTCACGGGAACGAAACAACACCACTACAATAAAAATGGAGACAATACTGGCTAACACACTCGGCCAGAACCAACGGAATTGATAGTCAAAGCGTACTTCCGCCGCACCTGCCGGAACCCGCACGGCGCGGAACATGCCGTTAGCCGGAACAATCCCGGCGGGCTGCCCATCAACCTGCGCCGACCAACCGGGGTAATAGGAGTCAGCCAGAACCAGCCATGAGTCGTGGTCAACGGTGGTATTCAGCACCAAACTATTGGCGTTATCAGTCAAGCTCTCGACGCTATTCGTTTGCACATCAGCCGCTGAAACCGCACAGTCACCCTCGCCCAGCAGATGCACGACTGACCCTGCATCCCAGTTGTCGATGAGCGCTTGCTCGACACCTTCACGATCATTATGCCAGCAGGCGGTGTCCACAAACCATGCCCGTTGTGCAGCGGCGTTCAACTCGACCCGCTGTCCCTGTTCATCGTAGACGTAGCCCACACCTGCCGCGCCAAGCAAGTTATCGCGCTGGGCGGGATAGCGTTCGACGAGCGTGGTATAGCGCATGAATGAGCCGATCAGCAGCGGTTCGAAGTTGTTAAGCAAGGGAATGCGGTCGAGCATATTCAAGTTGGGTAGTTCACTGGCACGATAATCTGCCAGCCGGTTCAGGGTGATGCGGTAGTCGTAAAATTGGAGATAGCCGCCATCTTCGAACTTGAGGTTCGTTTCGATGCGATCCGGCCAGTAAGCACGCACGGTTGCAGCCGTCGTGTTCTCAATAGGATCATAGAACGAGGATGGTGCTGTGGGGTTCAAACCCCATGCCGCGTAACTGAGATCAACAGCAATCACGATCCATACAGCCAGCATCCACCACGGATAGCGCGAACTCGATTTGTCCTGCGGTTGAGCCAATGTCAGCACACCTGCCGCCGCGCCCAAAGTACCCGTGACCACAACGGCGAGGATAAGCGGGGCAATGGCACGGTTTTGCACCAATTCCGGCGGTAAAAATGGGAAGGCGACCAGCGCCAACAATGCCGCGCCGATACCTGCCGCCGTTGCCAAGCGGGTACCGAACAGCACCCAATGCCCGCGCGTCCACATACCGGTGCCGATGCCAGCCAGCACACTCAAGCCGAACACCGTCCAGATGTGCCAGCGAACAGGCGCTTGAAACATACTAAAGGTGGGAATGTGTTCATAGAGAAAGGGGAAAAGAGGCGAGTATCTGCCGAGAGCCAGCACAAAAGCCACCACGACAATGACGAGCCAGAAGGGAACAGTAGCGAAAAAGGCGGGGCGATTATGACGGCGCAGCTTGCCCCACGCCCATGTGATGATGGCGGCGAAGGCTGACAGCAGTGGGGTAAAGCCGATATATACGGCATCTTCGAAAAATGCGCCGCCGGGAGTCGAGTATGAACCATCGCCCGGTGTGCCGAACACATTAGCTGAGAAAAAGTTCATCGTCCGTTGGGGCTGGTAGCTGAAGTTCATCGTCTTTTCGTAGTCAACGCCGCTCGACCGCTGCGACTGCGCGAGGAGTTCAGCCGTGGGCAGCAGTTGGGCGCTGGCTACCCCTGCCCCCAACACAACCGCCAGTGCTAAGACCGCCATACGCTGCCAGCGAACGCGGTGAGTGACGCCCCAATAAGCCGAGAACAGGCCGACAAGTAACATGCTGTACCATGTGGTTTGGGCATGACCAGCCAAGAGTTGTAATGCTGTAAATACCGCCAGCCAACCGATATATTGACGGCGGGTATCGCCCATGATTTTGAGAACCGCCCACATCATCCACGGCATCCACGCTGCCGTAAACACTGTCGGGTACGTGCCAAGACGAGCGACAAGGTAACCGGTGAAGGCGAAAGCCAAGGCGCTCATGCCGCGCCCGACAGCCGGCACTCCTAACTGCCCCGTGAACGCCCACATACCCCAACCAGCAATGAACAGGTGCAGTACGGCAGTGACACTCATCGACCACGCCAGCGGCAGAAAGAGGCCAAACCAATTGAACGGGTAGAGCAAAGCCGATTGATAGTTGGCGAGTAAGGGTGCGCCCGCGCCGCTGTAAGGGTTCCAGTACGGCAGGTGACCACTTCGCAGCACGTCGAAGGCATATTCGCGCCACGGGTAAAACTGGAGTGACGGCAGCCCCCAAACAAATGTCTCACCCAGCAGCAGGCGGTGAAAAACCACCACCAAAGCGGCGGCAAGAACCAACATGGACAGCATATTCCGGTTCGATGAACGGTTCAAGTTTCAGCCCTTGCCCATATGGCGTACATTACGCACCATCGCCCGTAATCAACGGGACGATTATGGCGAGTAGATGGTTACAGAATTATATTCAAACACGGTGTTCAAGTCGCTGGTGCAAGCGTCCGTCCCAAGGCTGCGTTCCTGCGGCCCGACGATCACATAGCGCACACTATACTGCGCGATTACCCCAGCGCAGTTCGTACCGGCGTACCAGTCCAACACCTGCTTTTCTTTGACGGCGACATTCAAGGTTTCGAAGGGATGCCCGTATACGACCCGTGCGCCCGTCCAACTCGGTACCCACGCGCTCACGTCCGGCGCGGCTAACACCACGTCATTGGGGGTCGCCTCCTGCTTGAGCCATTCAAAAGCGACAGCATAGTCGCGCTGAAGAAATGGGCCGCTGTTGATGGTCAGGTTGCCCATCAATACCAGAATGTAGCTCATGGTCATGGCGGGTACTACCGCGACCAGCAGACGGTAGCGCCAGCGGCGGTTGAAATAGCTAAACCAGTAGCCTTCCAATGCACGGGTGGCGAAGAAGGCGATAGGAATCATGAGGCCGACGCTGAAACGGCGCTGGGCGTTCGTGGGCAGGTACAGCGCCACAAAGATGACGATGAGCCACACGATCATAAATTGGTCGCCATCCGGCTCGAAGCGCTTCAGGCTGCGAAGAATACCGGGGAGCGCAATGAGCAAGGGAATGCCGAGGCCGATCAAGAACACAATGATCGAAGGCGATAGGGTGATGTTCTGGCGGTTCCACTCGGCGGCAGCGGGGTTATAGTTGACCAGCGCCACGTAATAGACAGCCAGCGGCAGCGCGGGCAGCAAAAGGAGAAGCAGCCAGCGTATATCACGCATGACGATCTGGCGGGCGCGAAAGGTGCGAAAGCCCACGATCAGCGTAGTCGCCACGCCGATGGGTAACAGCGATTGCGGATACAATAACGAGAGTAGGAAACTTAACAGCCCCAAGAGCAGGCCACCGTTGCTGATTGACGGGTCATCTTTGCAACCGGGGCGAAACGTCACAACCACTACGCTGCTGACAAGTGATAAACAGGCAATCGTCAGCGGAAAATGCACATTGACGAGGCTGCTGTAAAACGGAAAGATTTCGGGGATAGCAAGGTCAGGAACACCCCCCACATCGCCCGACAGGATGGCGTACAACCAGCCCAAGCCCGAACCGACAGACACAAGAATGAAGAAGATACGGCGTGAACGACGGCGCGGCCAGATGGTCGCGGCGAAATGGTAGAGCGCCATATACATGATGAGCGAGGCAACCACCCGCGCAGCATGGAACAGCGCGATTGGGGGAATACTGACTACCCGCGACAACTGACCGAGAAACGGATATAGAATTTGCAACATCATGGCGTTATGCGGTTCAGAGGTGTGCTGGAAGTGAATAAGCCAATCACCTTCGTAGCCTTGCAGCATCTTCGATAGGTAGGTAGCGCCATCCAGCGGGTTATTGAGTACACCCATAAACTGCCACTGATTGCCATTTGCTCCACTGAGGCCGACCCACAAAAACGGCACAAAGGCAAGGATAACAAGGACGCTGGCGAGTACAATGACCCAGCGCCATTCGGTAGGCGTGATATAGACCGTATCACGAGTTGGTTGCATTCAGGCCGCCTTCGCTTCTATGCAGTGGGCTTCGTCAAATAAAAAGCAGATCGGATGAGGTCATCCAACTGGCAAATCACATTACACGGATTAATAAGCCCAGTGTATACTTAAACTGTAAACTGAAATAATCTCTATAACACATTAAGACATCACCAAGCCAGCCATTATAACCATTTCGGTAGATG
>JAPUDW010000318.1 GCA_027492915.1 Bacteroidota bacterium
GACAGATACCTTTATTCCAGAATCAGCCCGTCACTCCCGCTGACCTCAATATCCACACCGAGCTGCGCTACACCATTCCGCTGTTCCAACAGAATCTTCTCAAGGAAGGTAAGTCGCAGCACACCATCAACGCCTTCACCGCCGACCTGCAGCTCCTTGCCGAAAACACTGGTGGCGAAACGCCAATAGGGGAGTACACCACCAATAAACTCAACGACTTTCTTGAATGGCTGGAACATGGGCGCGGTGTGCCGTGCAGCCGCAAAACCTATGCCCGCCGCGTAACCACCCTCAAAGTCTATTTTAAATGGCTCTTTGGCATCCACGCCATTCCCCACGATCCGGCGAAGGCTGTCCTTCAGCGCTCCGGCCCTGCGCCGCTGGCCTACGCCCTCTCGCGCGACGAAATTGCAGCCGCTTCGGTTGCCGCTCGTGGTTTCAAAAAAGGGGAGGATGTCGATACCCGCCCTGAAATGCTGTTCAGCCTCATCCTCGACACCGGAATTAAAAAGAGCGAAGCCGTTGCCCTAAAACCGTCGGACATTGACCGCTCAAATCGTGAAAAACCGGTGTTGATGGTCAAACATAAAGTGCGTAACGTTTATAAAGAACGCCGCATTGATCTTGACCCTGATTGGGTGCGCTTGCTCGACGAATACCTGAGCCAGTACGCGCCTAAGGAAACCATCTTCAACTGCACCGCCCGTAATCTCGAATATATACTATCGGATATTGGCGAGGCCGCTGGCATCCCCGCCAAAATCTCGTTTGAGATGCTCCGCTGGTCAAGCGCCGTTCGCGATATGCGTGAGGGTCAGGAAGAAGATTATATCCGCGATAAGCTCGGTCTCAGCCCTATAAGTTGGTCAGAAACCGGCTCCAAGATCAAACGCCTGCTTGAACTCCAATCCAAATCGGCTTGATACCCGCTTTGGGATATGAAGGATGGCGTTAAATGTAGGGGCGCACGGCTGTGCGTTCCCTTCAACTCATATTATTCCCTGCCTCCGCCTTAAAATACCTTGGCGAAGGCTTCCACTCATCCATAGTGGCTGATAGCTTGCCACGCACCAACGCCAGTTTTTAAATACCGATCAAGCTGCTGAAGGTTTTGCAGCAGCAGCCCACTCAGCACCTTGTTTATCACCACCCGCTCGAATAAACGGCTGGCGAAACCCCAGCGTGGCATAAACCGGAAATCAACCTTGAACTGCACATAGGTGCCGTCTGGCGTTGCCACCAGCGTGAGCGTCATCGTGGAAGGTAGTCCAGCCGACGCGGAGATATGCACTTGCCGTGACATCGGTTCGAACTCGGTAACATGCCAAGTTGTTACTTGCAGCATCCACCCCAATCGGTTGTAATCGTTATAAATGCTGCCTTTTCCAAGCAGCCCTTTGGCAACAATTTCCGTTCGTTCTAGCCCTGTAACCCACTTCGCAGTATGGTTAATATCATTCAGCGTATCCCACACCTCGTTAATTGGGGCATGGATCATAAGTTGAGCCTCAGCGTATCCCATATTCGTTCTCCTGTTTAATTGTTCTCAGGATAACGCTTTCCCCCGCCAAAATCGCCCGACGACATATGCATCCTCAGCCTAAACCAAAGGTGGAATACCCCTCCGTCCAATGATGGAGAGACTTATGCCAAAGTTTGAAAACTCTATCCCAAACCCCTTGACATGGATAGAACTTATGAGCTAAAATAGTTTAATAATGGTCATCTGGTAGCACCACACAAACGGTGGAGAGATATTTTTCGCTAAAAACGGCTGAATTGCGGACTCTTCTCTGGTGTTTTCTCCCCTCCTTGTTACTACGGGGAGGGGCTGGGGGTGGGGTCGAATTGACCATCCACTACTTAATGTAGTCCTACCGGTAAGTAGTACGAGTCGATGCTCAACAATAACTGAGTTCATATTGTAGAGATGAGGCACGCCTCGTCCGCGCTACCAATCTACAGCTATTACTTTTAGGCAATATGTATTTGTAGGGAATGGTCTCAGACCATTCCGAATTTCTGCCCACCATCACTGATTTCTATCTGCCACACGCCGAGTCGTATTCAAGGTTGGTTATGACTTACTTCACCCTAACACCCATCGAAAGTGTGCTCCAAATTCAGCAGCGTTTTTGGTCTGCCCTGCAAAACCAATCAGCATCGGACTTTGAATCTGTCTTAGGCGAAAATTACCGCTGCGTCTCACCGCTGCATGCTGACCAGACTCGCGGCGAATTTATTCACACGCTGCTCTCGATTCCCATGACGGTCGAATCAATTACGTGTGATAACTTGCAAGTCGACGTGTGGGATAATGTGGCGGTCTTAACAGGGGTTCAAGTTTCGCGCTTGTCACTTTCAAGTGGCGCATCGGTGATTGATAAAATCGCCATTACCAACATTTTCCACTGCATCGCTGATGACTGGAAAATGGTGCTGTCGCATACTGTGGCGCTGCCGGATGTGGGATAAGTTGATAGCGAAGTTGTTGCACAGTCGGCGAAATGCTCCCGTGTATCCGCTGCGGCGGCACGACATTTACGCAGCTATAGTCCCTTTACGGGGCGGCAGACATACGGGAGGCATCCGCCGAAACTGCGCCAATTCAGCGGATCTAGCCGTGCTTCCCGCCGACATGCAAATGGCGGAATTGGCGGCGGTGGCAATACGAGAGACATCCGCCGAAACTACGCCAATTCAGCGGATTTAGCTGTGCTTCCCGCCGCGCCAAAATGACGATTCGGCGGCTTGCTCCCTCACTCCCGCCTGTCATTTCGGCAGGTTTTATGCAAATTCTGCATTTTCAGAAGTAGCTAGTTGACTACAACTTGTATCTAGCTTTAGCCTTTGCTCGGTACTCGGTACTCGGTACTCGGTACTCGGTACTCGGTACTCGGTATTCCTAATACACTTTAAGCAGTAAGCCCTTCAAATACGCCCCTTCTGGGAACGTCAGGGCTACCGGATGGTCATTCCCCGGCCCCAAGTGTTTGAGGATTTGTGCCTGTCGCCCGCTGTCTGCCAGCGCCCCGAACACGATCTTTTGGAACAGGTCGGTGCTGATTGCCCCTGAACACGAGAACGTCATCAGATATCCACCCGACTTGACTAGCTTAAACGCATTCAGGTTGATGTCTTTGTAACCCCGCGCCGCGTTGTCCACCTGTCCCGCGTTGTGGGCAAACTTGGGCGGGTCAAGTATCACAATATCAAACTGTTTCTTCTCGGCTGCTTGGTCATGTAGGTATTCAAACACGTCCGCCTGAATAACCTCATAACTCTCTTCGTGTGCTCCCTCGTCAAAACCGTTCAGCCGGATGTTCTGCTCGGCTAACTCCAACGCATCATAAGACGAATCCACATTAACCGCGTTAACACCGCCCTGTGCCAGTGCATGAACACTAAACCCGCCCGTATAGCTAAACAGATTTAGTAGATCACAGTGCCCGCTAAAGTCAGTGGATAAAATCTCCGAAATAAGCTGACGGTTCTCGCGTTGGTCAAGGTAAAACCCCGTCTTATGTCCTCTATAGATGTCGACCAGCATCTTGTTTCCATACTCTTCAATCTCAATGAGTTCGGGTGGGGTTTGCCCCCACAAAACACCAACCGAGTCCTTTAAGCCTTCCTTACCCCGCACATCTACATCACTGCGCTCATAAACGCCGGATGTAGTCGTCAGCTCGGAAATCAACTTCGCGATCATTTCTTTACGCTGGTCAATACCGAGCGTCAAAGCCTGTAGCACTACCCATTCACCATATCGGTCAACCACAAGGCCGGGGATAAAGTCGCTTTCGGCGTTCACCATGCGGTATGCGCCACCGTCATTATCCCCGCGTTCATAGGCGATATGATTAATCCCACGTCCCTCAATCGCCCGCTGGAGCATCTTGCGCCACCACGCCTCGTCAATCGGCTCGTCCTGCCATGTCAGGATACGCACCTGTATCTGCGACTTGGCGTTCCAATATCCGCGTGCCAGAAATCGACCTTTCTTGTCGGTAACGGTCACGATCTCACCGGGCTGCGGGTCGCCGTTAACTTGGTCAATCGCGCCGCTGAATATCCACGGATGTTGTTGGATAATGGGTTTTTCGCGTCCGGTTTTAATTACAATCGTAGGGGAGGTCATAGGCTGCTCTCTAAGTGGGATATTTACAACTTGAGCGTACAGCCTAACACAACCGTGTGGGAAAATGCAGGGCAAATGTGGGATTCGCCCTGCGGGATAAGCGTGGGATTATGCGGGATTTTGTGGGTTATCGTCTGTGGGATTGTTGGATTGTGTGGGATTCCCACTAATCATTTCCAACAATTGCTCCTCGCTGATAATCGGTACACCCAGCGCCCGCGCCTTGTCAGCCTTGCTCCCCGGTGTATCGCCCATCAGAACATAGCTAGTTTTCTTGCTTACGCTGCCCGATATTTTACCGCCGTGGGATTCAATCAGCTCCTCAGCCTGTTCGCGGGATAATGTGGGTAAAGTCCCTGTTAGCACGAACGTCGAACCCGTCAGCGAGTCACCCGCCGCTACTTTTTCCTCATTTTGTGGGTTAATGCCTGCCGCTTTAAACTTATCCAACAATTCACGGTGTCTGGGTTCCGCGAACCACCCCGCTATGCCGACCGCCAAAATCGGGCCGATGCCTTCAATATCGTCGATGGTTTCAACCGTCGCAGTCTCAAGCGCTTCGAGCGACCCAAAACGATTTGCCAGTAACCCCGCGACCACGCCGCCCACACCGTCGATCCCCAAAGAGCCGACCAGTTGTGCCAGTGGGCGCTGCTTCGCCAATTCAATCGACTTCATCAGGTTGTCGATTTTCTTCTCGGCAAACCCTTCGATTCCGTCAAATGACTCTTTCGTAAGGGTGAAAATATCTGCTTCATCTTGGATCAGCTTCCGGTCGATGAGTATCTTAACCGTCTGCGGCCCCATACTCTCAATATCCATCGCCCCCCGCGAAACAAAAAACTCGATGCTGCGGAAGATTCGTTCCGGGCAAAGTGGGTTAGGGCAAACGTAATCGACAAAGCCTTCGGGCTTGATGATGCCTGTGTTGCAGCTTGGGCAGTTAGTTGGCGGGGTGATCTCTGCCTCGCTGCCATCCCGCGCACCCACGACTGGCCCGATCACATAGGGGATAACCTCACCTGACCGCTTGATGATTACAGTGTCGCCCAACCGAATATCCAACTTGGCGATCTGATCATAATTGTGCAAGCTGGCATTGACCACCGTCACTCCACCAATGAATACGGGTTCCAGTTTGGCTGTCGGTGTCAGTCTCCCCGTGCGCCCGATGTTCGCGGTTACGCCGATTAACTTGGTTGTCATTTCCTCGGCAGGGAACTTATAAGCAATCGCTCCGCGTGGGTCTTTACCTGAAAAACCAAGTTCAGCCTGCACCCTCAAATTGTTGATCTTAAGTACCACACCATCGATCTCAAAATCCAGCGTTGCTCTGCGGGATTCCCATGTGGGTAATTGCTGGATAATGTCGGATAATGTTGGATAAAACTCGGCATGTGGGGCAATCGAGAATCCGAAATCCCGCAAACCGTTGAGAATATCCCACTGTGTATCCCACTTTATCCCACTGACCGCAACCACCGAATACAAATAGGCGATTAAAGGTCGCGCTGCTGTAATCCGCGAGTCCTTCTGCTTCAATGTGCCGGATGCCGTGTTACGGGCATTTACGTATAACGGCAGCTCGGCCTCGGCTTGCTTCTTGTTGAGCGCCACAAAATCCTTCTTGTGGAACATCACTTCCCCGCGCACCACCAACCGCTCCGGTGCTTTCGGGCCGTTCGGGTCAACCGGAATTTTGAGCGGTACATTACGAATGGTGCGGACGTTCGCCGTCACATCATCACCCAATTCACCGTTCCCGCGTGTCGCCGCCTTCACCAATTTGCCATTCTCATACGTAATGACGATGGTTAGGCCGTCGAGTTTCGGTTCGAGCGTATAACCCAGTTCAGTCCCCGCAGGCAGCAGCCGTAAGTTGCGTTCTTCCCAAGTCCGTAAATCGTCCTCGCTGAACGCATTCGAAAGGCTCAGGATGGGTGCCGCATGGCGCACTTTGGGGAAGTCCTCGCTCAAGTCGCTGCCAGCGCGTTGGGTGGGTGAGTCCGCCGTAATCAACTCAGGATGTTCAGCTTCCAAAGCCTTGAGTTCATGATACAGCTTGTCATATTCGCCATCGGTAATCAATGGACTGCCGAGAACGTTGTAACGATAGATGTGGAAGTTCAGTTGGTCGCGCAGTTCACCAGCGCGGGTGCTAAAGTCAGACGACATGCTATAAACCTCGAAAGAATTTGTGGGAACAGATTAGGCACAAAAGCTTAAGGTGTAATTACTTGGAATAAATCAGTCGTACCATCATTTTCCGCTGCCCAACCCGTAATCCCGCTGGTCGGGTCACTCAACTGCCACCAATTCAGCCCGTTCGACTGGCGCGGCCCATCCATCACGGTGTATTCCTCACCGGGGTTCGCCACCTTCACCACGCCGCTCTCCGTACCATAGTTGTTTCGCACGTTGATACCTTGGTTACCGACAATCACAACGCGGCTGCCAATGGTAATCTGCGGCGGTTGGGTAGGTGTAGCCGTAAAAACAATAGGCTCTAGCGTTGGCCCACTGAGCATCAGGCTCCCCGCCTCTGATTGCACGAACTCAGCCGGTAGGGTAGCTGTGGCTAAAAGCGATGGAATGGTCACTTCCGGCATCGTCGAAGGCATAGCCGAAATCACAACAAACTCCGGTGGTGCGGTGGGTGCGCTGCGCCCGCCTAATGCGATTATCGCGACCACGATACACGCCACCGAACCAATGACCCCGAACAACATCAACAGCACAGACCATATCGGAAGCCGTAATGGGGAATTTCGCCGTGAGCGCGCAATGTCTCGCCGTTGTGGTGGTGGATACGCTGCCGGTAAGTCACGCTTAGCTTTTCGCGGTTCCCTACTAACATCATAAGCCATCGGTTGGGTTGGCGGGCGTGGTGCAATTGCGCCTGTATCGTGTTTTGGCTTTTCTGTAGAAGGTGTCGCTTGAGGCGGCGGGTTTAGGCGTGTGTCCTTAACCGGTGGCATATAGCGCGTCTGCTCTTGTACGGTTTGCACCCGTGTCACTTCATCATCGGGCAGTTCCGGCGGCATGAACGGTTGTGTCGGTTGGTTTTCATCCGCTTTCTTGTTAGGCTCTGGGTTCTGCTCATCGGGTATACGCCGTCGTTCAGGCATTTTACTTTCCTCTGTTTTGTGTCCATGTGAGAAAACGTTCGAGCGGCCACGTATTGATGACTGACTCCGCTGTGACCCAGCCGCGCCGCGCCGTTAGTACACCATAGATCATCAAATCCATATGCTCCGGCGAATGTGCATCCGTATTAATCGACAGCGGAATACCCATCTCGACTGCCCGCCGTGCGAACTGCGCTTCAAGGTCGAGGCGGCGCGGGTTGGCGTTAATCTCCATCGCTGTACCGTTCGTTTTGGCCGCTGCAAAAACCGCGTCCATATCCAGATCAGCCGGTTCGCGGTCAGGGATATACTGCGCTCGTGGATGACCAATCAGGTCAACATTCGGGTTGTTGAGCGCGTTCAGCATCCGCTGTGTAACTTGGTCGCGCGGCTGGCGCAGGCTAACGTGCAGCGAGGCAATCACAAAGTCGAGTTTAGCCAGCACCTCGTCAGGGAAGTCTAGCCCCCCATCAGCGTTCATATCCATCTCAGTGCCGTGGAATACCCGAATACTGCCGCCCAACTCGGCATCCACCTTACGCACTTCCTCTTGCTGTGCCAGCAGTCGTTCAATCGACAGGCCGTTCGCAATGCCGAGGCTGTGCGAATGATCTGTGATGACAATAAACTGCCGCCCGCGCTGCCGCGCTTCCTCCGCCATCTCGCGAATGCTGCGGGTGCCGTCACTGGCGGTGGTGTGCATATGCAGGTCGGCATGCATGTCGTCCATGGTAATCAGCTTGGGCAGTTTACCCGTTTGTGCCGCCTCAATTTCGCCGTTGTCCTCGCGCAGTTCTGGCGGTATCCACGGCAGGCCAACCGTCGCGTAAACTTCTTCCTCAGTCGCACACAAGATTTTTGGAGCGTCCTCAATGATATTGCCTTCCTTATCCACCGGACTGAAGGCATGTTCGTTTAGGCTGTAACCTTTTTTGAGGGCGATTTCACGCATCCGGATATTATGCGCTTGGCTGCCCGTGAAATAGTTAATGGCTGTACCCCACCGCGCTTTTTCTAGTACCCGCAAATCGACTTGTAGCCCATTAAGCAGTTCGACGCTGCTCTTGGTCGGCCCATGCCCCAAAATACGTGCAACC
>JAPUDW010000319.1 GCA_027492915.1 Bacteroidota bacterium
CATCCTCGGCCTCGCCGCCTTCCTCGCGCTGGATGGAAGTATCGACGCGCTTCATTTGCAGTTCTTCATCCTCGGCCTCGCCGCCTTCCTCGCGCTGGATGGAAGTATCGACGCGCTTCATTTGCAGTTCTTCATCCTCGGCCTCGCCGCCTTCCTCGCGCTGGATGGAAGTATCGACGCGCTTCATCTGCAATTCTTCGTCCTCGGCCTCGCCGCCTTCTTCGCGTTGGATGCGTTTCATCTGTAATTCTTCGCCTTCAGGCTGGCGCTGGATGCTGTCGCGTTTCGCCATCACCTGACTGGCGACCGTATCGGCTTCCTGTTCATAGGCGTCATTCGCCGCGCCGACGGTCATTTTGGCCTGTATGACGGTGCCTGTGCGCTGGTTAACGCTCATGCTGTTGTTCGCCAGCATTCGCTGCACCGCGCGGTTGCCCAGCATCCGCTGTAGGCGTAATACGTCATTCGTCGGGCCTTCAGCCGTGGTTGGCGTATCCTGTTGCGCGGCCTGCGGTTTATGGCTGTTCTTCTTCAGCAGTTCTTTCATCTCATGCTCGGACATGATGTTGCCTCCAACCACACTAAATATTTGCTGCTTAAATGTCTCGTCAAATCGGGCACACAGCCGTGCGCCCCTACACAAAATTCTCTGTCTTGCTCCCTCCCTTGTTACTACCGGCTATCGCGGACTGAGCCTGCGAAGGTAGCCGATGTGGGCTGGGGTGGGGGTTCCCCTCTGTATTATCTTGGCGTTCTTGGCGACTTGGCGGTTCAATCTTCTCCGCTTTGCTCTGCGCCTTTGCCTCTTAGCATCTTTGCGTTAAAAATCTTATGTGATCTCTAAGGTATACGACGCAAAAGCCGGTTTCTGCGACTGGATCAACCGGTTCGCAACCTCGGCATCCAACTGGCTTTGGGTTTGGCTTAACGGTAATCGTACCACGAAATGGCACACCTCATTCTCGATGATTTCAGGCTGCACCCCAAAGTACAATTCCAACAGCCGTTGTAAACCTGCCGGTGTCCCGCGCCGCATGAACAACCAGCCGACCTGCCGCATAATTTCGCGCTGGCGATCAATCGGTAATTCCGGCAGCAGCAGCATATCGAACCAGCTTGCCATCCACTGCAACCATGCTTGCGGGGCAATATCCGGTGACAGGTACAAGTCAAAATTGTCGATCATCCAGATAATCGGGTTGTAGATCGACTCGAAGATCAGCAAGTAGCGCCCTAAGAACTCATCATCGGCGTAAATCGCAGGCAGGTATTGCAGCCATGTACTCTGTTCGCTGAAGGTATGGGCAGGCTGCTTCAACTTCTGGCGGTCAAGCGCTGGTAGGGCAGCCGCCCGTATTTCCTGCGGAACCGAAATGCCGACTTCGGGATACACCAATTCCACAAAGGTGAACAGGAACGGCCCGCAGCGGATAACATCGCCTTCCGTCAAGACTTGCGGCACGCGCGGCGGTATACGCGCTTCGTTGAACCATACCCCATTACTGCTGTTCAAATCCTCGACCAGATATTTGTCGTCATCACGCCAGATGAAGCGCATATGCTGGCGGCTCAACTCGCGGTGGTTCAACACAAGGTTGTTATCCGCCCCGCGCCCCACGCGCAACCCCTGCCGCCCGACGACAATTTCATCGCGGTCAAGGTCGGGGCCAGTAATCTTAAATAAGGCTCTTATTTCATCCATACAAACGTGTTTTCCTATGGTTTCGGTCGCACAACCATGTGCCCCTACAAACCGATTGTTGTTATTAAACCGGATGAGGCACGCCTCATCCCTACATCATTCACGCT
This sequence comes from Bacteroidota bacterium, assembly GCA_027492915.1. Taxonomy (GTDB): domain Bacteria; phylum Chloroflexota; class Anaerolineae; order Aggregatilineales; family Phototrophicaceae; genus CFX2. The sequence continues at coordinate 1,810 of JAPUDW010000319.1, forward strand.
ATCTTGCTCCCTCCCTTGTTACTACGGCTATCGCGGACTGAGCCTGCGAAGGTAGCCGATGTGGGTAGGGGTGGGGGTCTCTTTCTCTACGGTTAATTTGCAGTTGTCATTTCGTTTGAAAATTCCAACCACAAACCCCATTTTCACCGCAAATCTCTGTCCCATACCCCATTTTCTGACTCCCTCCCTCGTTTACAGGGGAGGGCTGGGGTAGGGGTTTCTCTGCATTTCTCTTGTTGACTTGGCAGTTTCGTAATGTTGGCCTTAATCTTGCCTGTTATCACCTGTTTAACAGGTCTTATTCCACCACCACGTTATGTTGATACGACACCACCACGCCATGTGCAGGTAGTAAAATTTCCTGTGCCTCTGCTCCCCGTGTAAACCACCGCTTATCGTAGTTAATCGGGTACAACTTCACTGAACGAATGAAGCTCACACCTTCCACGCTGGAAAGTACCGCCATCACATCCGAAATGAACAGGTCACGCCCAAACGGCCAACCTTTGCCATCCACCCCGCCCAACAGTGGATTAATGAACTCGAACAATCGGTTTTCCACCGCCTGCCGCACTTTTTCCACATCGTAATGCTGTGCTGCTCTCAGCCGTACTTCCGTCTCTACCCACTGGTAAGCTGGTGGCACTACCGACAGCATGGTCGAAAGCAAACGCCGTTCATCCAAATACACCTGAATCGTGTTGCGCAGTTCTTCGCTCAGTTCCAAACTTTCCGGCGCAATAAAACCTTGCAGCCGTGGAATTTGCGGTATCGCCAAAATTTGGATTTCGCCCCGATTGGTTTGTGGTGGCTGTAAACAGTATACCCGCCCAACCATACCCGGTGCTGCTTCCCGCGCCAAATATTCAAAGTCGCTGGTGGTTACGGCTCGCTGTAACGTTCGCAAATACCCCGGCACCCGCATCTTGGCATATTCAATATCCTCGGCATTCTTACCGCCGCTGGCTGAAATCCGGTTACTGACCCGATCAATGTAGGGTAGGGCAGTTTTCAACACATTCAACGTATTGCTGGCTACGTTGCCCACCAACCCGCCGCCATAACGGTAAGCCGACATCATAATCATGGTGTTCTTAGGTGGTAACGCACCAAAACGGTGTACCGAACCATCCCGCTGTGGCATGGCTGGCCCAAAGCGGACTTCGCCGGTGTCGCTGTCAACGGTGTAATGTTTATCGTTGGCCGTCGAGCTGGAAAAATCGGCTACTTCCTGCCAGCGTTCAATCCGCCCGTCCTCGTGTTTCACTACCAGATAATCTTCGGACGCAGCCCGTGCAATCACCGGCTGATGGGCTAGGAAAAAGCGCTGCCCCGGTGTTCCATCCGAACGTCCCAACACTTCGTTATAGACCCGTGTGACGTTAGTCGCGCTGATCGTCCCACCCCAGCTTGAGACTTCAAGACGGTTAATTTGTGGGCTGACGTTGTAAGTCGTTTCGCCATCGGTGTATTCCAAACGCAGCCGCACCCAATAGGCCAGTTGGTCGTTACGGCTGGCACGCCGCAGTGTTGGCAAATGTACCCGTATCAAACCGCCGATGTTCAAGCCCAATGTCGTGTCGTAATCGACATCCAGCCTGACCCACGCTTGATCAGTTCCTGCCCCCATGACTTCCCAGACATACGGTGGATGTTTAGGGTCAACACCTGCGCCTTCTGCCACATCCACTTCAAGCTGGATGCCTAGAATATGGTTGCTGATGTCCTCGTCAAAACCGAGATACAGGGCATCGTTATTGCCCGGTGGTTTCGAGGCGAATACCGGAAACTTTTCAAGACCTTCCTGCGCATTCGCCGCATTGTGAAGCGTGAATGAACGGCTGTCCTCTGAACCGGAACTGGTCATTAGGTGCTTCAATTTGGGGATTTTGATTTCCATCGCCCCATCGGTCGAGAAGATGATCGCCTGTTCGGTTTCCGTTCGTGTGGTCGATACTTCGGTGCCGTTGGGCAGGGTGATCGGCCCCGGCTGTGGCGCACTCAACCAGAACGTGACATCAACCCGTGCCGGTTCAGCTTCCTGCAACCGCATCCCGACCAATTCCATGAACTTGACGAAGTGTTTATCCGGCACACGGTTCAACCGGTACAACACAATATCCGTCATCCATGCGAACAGCTCGATCATCGTAATACCGGGATCGCTCAGGTTATGGTCTGTCCACTCCGGCGTATACAGCGGAATCCGCGCCCGTGCTTCTTCCACAATATCGTTAAAACTACGGTCGTCTAACCGTGGTGTCTCAAATCCCATGTAAACCTTCTTCTATTGCGGTAACAAATAATAGGGATAAACCAAACTACGCGGATCATGTTGATCTTTGAGCCTGTAAGTGATGTTGATGATTAATTCGCCACGGTCATAATCACCTAATTCTACTTCGACCGTTTCCAGTGTAATACGCGGTTCCCAGCGTTCCAAAGCCTCGCGGACGTAGCGCTCGGCAATTCCAGCCGTGGTCGAATTAATCGGCCAGAACACAAGGTCGTGAATTAAGCAGCCGAATTCTGGACGCATCACCCGTTCGCCGGGAACGGTGTAAATAATGACGTAGATCGACTGGCGAATGGCTGCGTCGTCCTGCGTCAGTACAAAATGGTTGCGGTCGCCCAAATGTGGCGGGAAAGCCCAACGCCGACCGGTAATATCGCTCAAAATAACGTTCCTTATCCTTAATTGATGTTGACGACGGAACCCTTGACGGTGAGTATGCCGGTTGATTGCACCGCGCCTTTTGCACCCTTCACCTCGAACTCGGTCTTACCGTTAATCGTAACTTTTGCGCCTTCCAGCGACAAATTACCTGTGGCAGTGATCGCCATATCCCCTTTGCTTTCGATGGTAATTTTCTTGTTCGTTTCATCGAATTTGATATTGGTGTTTTGATCCGCACCAATAATTTCGATTGTTTTGGCGCTGTCACTGTCCGTCAGCTTAATGACATGCCCCAAGCGGGTTTTCATAACCCGTACTTCGACCTTACCATTTTTGATGGCATTCGCGGTGGTTTCGGGCATGGCATCTTGACCGTTCCAGACGGCACCCACCACATAGGGGTAATCAAAGTCACCATGTTCAAACGCGATGAGCACCTCATCATTCACTTCGGGCATCCACATCATGCCGCGGCTTGCACCCGCACCCGGCATACTCACCCGTGCCCAATTGCTTTCCAGCGAGTCATCCAACCACGGGAACTTGATCTTCACCCGCGCCATATTCTCAGGATCGTTGTTGTTGGTAACGATGCCGATCACAATGCCGCCCCACAATTGTTTGGTGCGTTCTTCGCTTTGCCCCTGATGGATTAAATCAGCCATTGTTTGTGCGCGCGCACCTTGAACGGTGAAATCGGTCATATACCCTTCAGTGGTATTGTAGGTGTGTCGGGCGGTGGTCACTACATATTTACCGCTGAACTTGGTACCAACCTTTGAAATATTGACTTTTACGCCCGGTTTTAAAGCGGTATTTCCGAAGGCCTTCCCATCGGCTTCCAGAAAACCGGCATTAATTTCGTCCAAAATTGACTGCGCCATTGTGGTGGCTTCGGCCTGAGATTGCACCGGATGCCGGACTTCTAGCACTTCCACACTCGCGAAGGCGGATTGCACCAACCCGCCGCCCCATTTGCCCAGCCCAATAGCCGGTTGGCTGCTGCTGCTGTTGGCTGTGCCCAGAATGCCTTGCTTGGTTTTAGGATCCCACCCCTTTACTTTGACGGTTGAAACCTGTTTTGCGACTGTCATGCGCGGGTAGAAACTCTGTAAGGATTGACCCCATGCCAGATCAACCTCGGTACGGTTTGTCGTCAATTTGCTGAAATAAAGGGTTCCGTCATCAACCCGCATTTCATAACCGTTTCGGCGGGCGCGTTCGTGCAAAAACATCCAATCATTCACTGCATGTTGGAATACATGCTTATGAACCTGTGTTGTCGCATCTGCTTGAACCCGAAGCCCTGTTTCCTGCGCGATTTTAGTGACAATATCGCTATCTTTTACTTCGACAAACACTCGGGTTTTGTTTCCACGGTTAAGGCGATGCCCTTTGTCGTAACCACGCACCACCAAGATGGCTGTAAAGTCATTGGAAAACTCAGGCTCGACGGCGGTGATTTCGCCTTTCAAAATCGACGTTAGGTCGCTGCTGCTTTTCAGTAAGATTTCGACTGATCCGCCTGCCGCAAACTGATTTTGATCGACCAAATTCACCTTTTCATCATAAAAGCGCAGCGTGAACATGCTGGGTAAGTACAAGCTGGTTTCAACTTCAGCTTCATATAAATTCTTTAGCATATCTTGAGTGAGTTCGCTGCCATTCACTTTGATGAGGATATGGGCAACTTGACCCTGATTAATAGAGTCTGGCATTGTATCTAATTTACCTTCAGCTTGGTTCCGCGCGGAACGTTAAGCGGGTTGTTGATGTTGTTATTTTCGGCAATTGTTCGCTGGTCATTCGGGTTGCTAGCAATATTGTCAAGCCGCTGCCCCTGTACTGCGGTGGTCGGTGTACTGGGTGCGCCCGTGCTGGATTGCGGCTGCCCCGATGGGTTCGGGTCTTCGATATACTGCTGCAAGCTGACATCGACGGCACAGCGCAGCGGGATGCCTTTTTCGCTGAATAAGGTGTAGTTTTGCGACATCGACGTGATGACCGACTTGAAGTACATTTTGCCCCACTCAAACGCGACCGCAGGCGGTTGGCCTTTGCCCGTTTTGGCATTCACCTTCGCCTCGTTAATCATGACCAATTTCCATAATTTGTCGGTGTAGGTTCGCACGTCCTTATTTTCGAGCTGGCTGTCGAAGTGCAGCGTCAGCTTCATCGAAATCGCCCCGCCTTGTTGGAAGGTGACATAAGGCACGTTTTCGCCCGTTATCGGTTTGTCGTGCCATGAGTTGGTTTTACTTAAGGTGTATTCAAATGGGTTGAACATGAAGTTGATAACTTCATTCGTGTCCAGATTAGTCAGGGTAGCAGGCTCCAGCCCACCTTTGGTTAAATTTAATGAAGCAGCCATAAGAACCTAATCCTCACTTAAAAATCACGACGTTCACGTTCGATGCGTAAACGGTTTTGAAGCATCTTGTAGACATCCCGCGCGAGTTGGTCGATATTGGCATCCGAGAAATCAGACGCGGGATCGTTTTCTGAATTTTTAGGCGCATCCGGTTGTTTTTGGATGAGCGCCCGTTGTATGACGGCTTGCGAAAGGGCTTCTTGCTGTTGCGCTGCCTTGACTACCGGCTCAGGCTGCCGCTGCACAATGGGCGCGGTGGGTGCGGCAGGTGGCGCAGATGCTGCGGTGGGTGGTGTACGGGGTGGGACACGCTGTGCGCTTTCCAGTAATCGCAGTAGTTCCTCGTCAATCGCTCTACGGATCGACGGAGGTGGTGTCTGTGGCATTGGCGGTTCTGCTGCCGTTCGCTGGATGGTGTCAGGTGCAGCGGGGGAGGGCTGGTTCGCCGCCTGTAGCGCCTCAAATATGTTGAGCGGTTGCGAATTGCTTGACGGTGGGACGGGCGCTTCGGCACGCTGAATGAGTTCAGCGGCGCTGGGATAATCAACCGACTGCGGTGAGCGTTGGATGGTGTCAGGTGCAGCTGGGGAAGGCTTATTTGCCGCTTGTAGTGCCTCAAATATGTTGAGCGGTTGCGAATTGCTTGACGGTGGGACGGGCGCTTCGGCACGCTGAATGAGTTCAGCGGCGCTGGGATAATCAACCGACTGCGGTGAGCGTTGGATGGTGTCAGGTGCAGCTGGGGAAGGCTTATTTGCCGCTTGTAGTGCCTCAAATATGTTGAGCGGTTGCGAGTTGCTTGATGATGGAGCAACAGGCGCTTCGGCACGCTGAATGAGTTCAGCGGCGCTGGGTATGGGCGTATCGCTTGTGATTGCTTCACGCTCTGCGGGTGTGTGCCACATCCCCTTGTTGTCTGTCGGGGGCGATGCTTCACTGTCAGCGAGCTTGGCTTCTGAGCGCTGCACGGTTGGTGTATGCCACACGCCGCTGGGCGTATTCGGTTGCTTGGCTTGCACTAAGGGTTGTGCAGCCGCAGATGATGGGTCGATAAATGCTGACGGCATTTCCGCACGTTGGATGAGTTCGGCGACAGAAGGCATTGGCGCAGCATCGGGTGTGCTGATTGGTGCTGGTGAAGGGATGACCGACGATGGGCTGCTCACGGCCTCGCGCTGCACAACCGTGTTGGTGTTGCTCGGCACGGTAGGTGGCTGATGAATTGGCGTGGTTGGTGCGGTGGCACGTTGGATGAGTTCGTCAACCGAAGGCATTGGCGCCGCATCGGGTATGCTGGCTGGTGCTGGTGAAGGGATGACCGACGACGGATTGCTCACGGCCTCGCGCTGCACGACCGTGTTGCTCGGTGCGGCGGGTGGTTGATGAGTCGGCGTGGTTGGTGCGGTGGCACGTTGAATGAGTTCGTCAAC
>JAPUDW010000320.1 GCA_027492915.1 Bacteroidota bacterium
GACCAATTGACGAGCCGAGTTAATCGCATCCCGCAAACGTAAAGCTTCAGCGTGCGGATCACCAGCTTTGGCAATACTACGCGAGGCCGAAATCAAGAGTCCCATACCATCAGAACGTAAGCCTGCTGCGATAACTTTTTCGATGTCACCACCCTGCGCACCCACACCCGGCACGAGGAACCAGTTATCCGGCGCAATAGCGCGTACTTTTCCCATCGCATCGGTATCCGTTGCGCCTACGACGAAACCTATTTGCTGTGAGGTTCCCCATTTTTGTGCTTTCTCAGCCACCACCTCATAAAGAAAATGCCCATCAACAGTGAGGTTTTGGAGTTCACTCGCACCGGGATTAGACGTTTTGCACAGTAGAAACATACCCTTATCGCCATAATCCAGAAATGGCTTGATCGAGTCTGCACCAAGATACGGGCTAAGGGTAATGGCTCCAGCATTTAATTCCTTAAAAGCAGACGCAGCATAGCCCTTAGCCGTGCTATCAATATCACCTCGCTTGGCATCCAGAACGACCGGAATGTCAGCAGGAACATGAGTAATAACTTCCTTTAATGCCTGATACCCAGCCGCGCCCCATGCTTCGTAAAATCCGCTGTTGGGCTTGTAAGCACAGGCAACATCGCTGGTTTGGTCGATCAGGTTAATACAGAAGTCACGAGCCGCTTCGGCAGTCGGGAAGTCGTTATAGTCAGGGTCAAGGCCGATACACAAAAGACTGTTCACGGCTTTTGAACGTTCTTCAAGCTGTGCAAAAAAACTCATTATGCCTTCCCTACAACCATTGCCAACAAAGCCATGCGGACGTACATACCATATTCGATTTGACGGAAGTAAGCTGCGCGGGGATCAGCGTCAACATCAATGTGAATTTCGCCAACACGCGGGAACGGATGCATGAGTGTCATGGTGGGTTTCGCCTGCGCCATGATGTCGGACGTAATGACGTAGCTATTCTTGACCGCATCGTAGTGCGCTTCGTCAGTAAAACGTTCTTTTTGAATACGTGTAACGTAAAGTACATCCGTATCCGCTAACACATCATGCAGGTCAGCACCGTCACTCTGCGGAACATTGATTTGTGAAACCAGTTCGGCAGGCATCCGTAAGCTGTCCGGCGAAATGTAGTTCAACTTCACGTTAAAAAGTGAGGCGATTTTCGCCAACGAGTGAACAGTACGCCCATATTTTAAATCACCAAGCATCGTAATTGTAAGGCCATCAATCGTACCGCGTTCACGCAAGATGGTGAACAAATCGAGCAGCGCTTGAGTAGGATGTTCACCAACGCCATCACCCGCGTTGATAATCGGCTTATGCGCGTACTGTGCCGCGAGTGCCGCCGCGCCGGTTTCGTAGTGACGCAGCACGACCACATCGGCGTAGGCCTCGAGAGTGCGCACCGTATCTGGCAGTGACTCACCCTTGGAAACGCTGGAGTAACGGACTTCGTTGATGGGGATAACCGTGCCGCCAAGGCGCTGCATAGCCGCCATAAATGAGGATGAAGTACGAGTCGAGGGTTCGTAAAACAGATTAGCAAGAACATAGCCTTGAAGCGGCTTGAGCGCGGCAACCTTTTTGCCATCGTGATGATACTCCTCGGCTACGTCAAATACGTAAGCGATAGCATCCTTATTAAATTGGGAGACCGAAAGAATATGCTGACCATTGAAACGACCGTCACGACGCACTTCTGCCACGAGTGAACCTGTATTACCAACCGTTACTGCCATAGGGTGTTTATCTTCCTATCTCTTGATATGCAGGCGCGACATTGCGACCTGAACCGGGTGAAGCAAAAAACGAACCATCTTCATATACCAACTGATTGCGAAGTGTGACCCGCTGCACCTTACCACGCACTGGCGTACCAGCAAAAGGTGTCCAACCACAGCGGGAGATTTGACTTTCCGGTACGACCCATTGGGCATCGACATCAACATCGACCCACGTATCCGGTTGTTCCGGCAGCCCGAAAATGCGCTGGGGGTTGTGGTACATCTTTTGAATAAGGTCATCAAGCTCGATGCGCCCCTCATGGACAGCAGTCAACATCAGTGGCAGCGAGGTTTCGAGGCCGGGGAAACCGGGGGTTGGTTTATCACTATCTTTTTCGGCAAGGGTATGGGGTGCGTGGTCAGTGGCGATGCAATCGACCACATCCATATTTGCCCAGAGGGCGGCTGCGTCGTCAGGCGTTGCTAGGCGCGGGCGAACCTCGCTGCGCCCTGCCCCAAGACGGGGAATATCGTCGATCGACAAGAACAAGTGATGTGGCCCGACTTCACAGGTGACATCCAAACCGCGCATCTTGGCATCGCGAATGATTTCAATTTCAGAACGGCGGCTGACGTGGCAAATATGAACACTGCGCTTTTCCAAATAGGCGACCATCAATATCGCGGCGAGTGTTCTATCCTCCGCGTGACATAAAATCGGACGCTGGTGAGGCCAACGTCCGAAGTGTTCACGGATAATATGGAGATCGGTGAGATGTAATGGGCCAAATGTGGCATCCAAGTACAATTTTAAACCACTGGATCGGGGGGCTAATGATGCCGCCGTGCCCACATTTTGAGGACTCGCGCCAAGGTGGATACCGTAATCACAAACTGCTTTTTGGGCAGCAGCAGCTTCTGCTCGTGAAAGACTTTCATCATCAATCAAAGGTGGTGATGTATTGGGCATCGCCAAAACAATCGTAAATCCGCCAGCTAAAGCGGCTTTCGTGCCAGACTCGAAATCTTCTTTGTGGATCGCACCCGGTTCACGCAGATGAACGTGAGGATCAATCAAACCCGGCAGACGCAGGTTTGCCATGTGAAATAGTACCCCGCTGAATAAATCGGCGGAATGATAACGGGTCTTTATCAATTTTTCAACTGGACTTAATATGCTCTGGCAGTTTGGTAAGCAATCGTGTATCCTTGCCTTCCGTAGGTTCACTATCGAACTCCACATTTTCGCCCAACAAAACAATAATCTGGAAGAATGAGAAAGCCTGATGCCACTTGAGACGACTGCCCAACAGTCTTTTTTGGTTGAAGTGAGAACCATCAAGCCCAAGTCCCATTCGGCAGCGGTTCACTTCACCGCCACGTGGGAAACTGCACAGCTCTACTTTTTACGAGGAGAGCTAACCCCTGATGACCTCTCCAAACTGGCAAGCCAACTCCTAACCGACTCTGTAACTGAAACCTTCTCCACCACTTTTTCACCCAACGATACCCAAAACCCGAACTTTGTTGATGTCACTCTGCTACCCGGTGTTACTGATCCGGTTGCGGAAAATTTACTCCATGCAGCAAATTGGATTGGCATCGACAGGTTGGAACAGGTGGCGACCGGACAGCGCTATTACCTGCACCAAAATCTATCAGCCGAACAATTACAACAACTCGCCACAGAAGTATTTTCGAACGCGGTTATCCAACGCTTTGCTATCAATGAGCCGATTGAGCCGCCGTTCGTGCCATTTCAAGAGCGGGACAGCACCGTTGAACGTATCAAACTGACAGAAGCGGACGACAGCGTCTTACTAGCAATCAGTGCCGAACGCCGCTTGTCGTTGGGGTTGGAAGAAATGCAGGCCATTCGCGCCTACTTCCAAACTGAACAACGCGAACCAACCGACGTCGAGCTTGAAATGCTAGCACAAACGTGGAGCGAACACTGCGTTCATAAAACCTTCCGCGCCAAGATTGATTACACCGGGCCGGATGGTCAAAAAACGATTGACGGTCTGCTCAAAACCTATTTGCGCTCAGCTACCGACCAACTGGCGAAACCGTGGGTTCGGTCGGCGTTCGTCGATAATGCGGGGATCATCGCCTTCACCGAAAACTGGGATTTGGCGCTTAAAGCCGAAACCCATAATCACCCTTCGGCGTTAGAACCCTTCGGCGGTGCAAACACCGGCGTGGGCGGCGTGGTGCGCGACATCCTCGGTGTCAGTGCTCGCCCGATTGCCAACACCGATGTGCTGTGCTTCGGCTGGCCGGATACCCCAACTGACGCGATACCAGACGGCGTACTACACCCGCAGCGCATCGCGGACGGTGTAACGCGCGGTGTCGAAGATTACGGCAACAAGATGGGAATCCCCACCGTCAACGGGTCGATTGTGTACCACAGCGGCTACACCAGTAACCCTCTGGTGTTCTGCGGCTGCCTCGGGCTGCTGCCCCACGGAAGCCATGTTACCAACCCGAAAGCCGGCGACTTAGTAGTCGTTGTCGGTGGGCGTACCGGACGCGACGGCTTGCGCGGCGCAACTTTCTCCAGCATGGAGATGGACACCAGCACCAGCGAAATTGCGGGGAGTTCGGTACAAATCGGGCATCCCATCCACGAGAAGCAGGTACAGGAAGTCATTCTGCAAGCGCGAGATGCACGGCTTTACAACGCGATTACAGACTGTGGCGCAGGTGGATTATCGTCAGCCGTTGGCGAGATGGCGAAGGAAGTTGGTGCGCGCATTCAACTGGAAACAGTACCACTCAAATACCCCGGTTTGCGACCGTGGGAAATCTGGTTGAGTGAAGCACAAGAACGCATGGTGCTCTCGGTGCCGCCGGAAAAGTGGGAAGCGTTCCAAGCCATCTGTGTCGGTCAAGATGTCGAAGCAGTAACCATTGGCACACTGGAAGCGACAGGGCGACTGCACCTCTATTATGAAAACACGCTGGTTGCGGAACTTTCGATGGACTTCCTGCATGACGGTATCCCGCAAATGCAGCTCAAAGCCGAATGGAAGCCTGTTGCGAAAACAGAATCAGAGAATACAGCAGCGTTTTCACTCCAAGAGAGCTTGCTCAAGCTGCTAGCGCATCCAAATATCCGCAGTAAAGAAGCGGTTATCCGGCATTACGACCATGAGGTGCAAGGGGCAACCGCGCTTAAGCCACTGGTAGGTGTTGATAACCACGGGCCAGCCGATGCTTCGGTACTGGTACCGCAGGACACACGCGCGGATGATGCCTTACGCGGCGTAGCGCTCTCGAACGGCATCGCCCCATTGTACGGCGAAACCGACCCGTATGCGATGGCATGGGCGAGCATTGATGAGGCGATGCGAAACTTGGTAGCGGTCGGTGTTGACCCGACAACCGTTTCAATCCTCGACAATTTTTGCTGGGGCAACCCTCGCCTCCCCGACCGCTTAGGTTCGCTGGTGCGCTGTGTTGAAGGCTGCTACGATGCGGCGATGGCTTACGGCACACCATTTATTTCCGGCAAGGACAGCCTAAACAACGAGTACATGGGTGCAGATGGGCAGCGCCACGCCATCCCCGGCACACTGATGATTACCGGCATGGGAATTGTGCCGGATGTACGGCAAACTGTTTCCTCGGACTTGAAGCAGGCAGGCAGCGCCATTTACCTGCTCGGCACGACAAACAATGAACGTGGTGGCAGCCACTACAATTTGATTAACAACCTGAGTAGCGGACAAGTGCCGCAGCCTGTAACGAATGCGCTCGCGACTATGCAAGCTCTTTATGGTGCTATCCAAAGTGGGCTGGTGCTAAGCTGCCACGATTGTAGTGAGGGCGGTTTAGCAGTCGCACTGGCTGAGATGAGCATCGGCGGACGCTTAGGTGTAGATGCGAATACAACAGGTGTGGCAGCGGATGCAGTCACGGCTTTATACGCTGAGTCGCTGGCGCGGTTCGTAGTGGAAGTCGCACCAGAAAAGCAAGCCGATTTTGAAGCGGCGCTCAATGGGCAAGCACTGGTCGAGTTGGGCAAAGTCACAGTCAATCCGCAGTTCAGGCTCAAACATAGCGAAAACGTGATTAATGAAACCGTGGCAGCACTGGAACAAGCGTGGCGTGGCGAAGTCATCATTGGCGACAAGCCAGCGCAACTGCCCAAAGCTTCGACCACTTCTCCAATCATTCGCACAGTCAAAGCTCATACGCGCAAACCACAGGCGCTCATTCTGCATGCAAATGGTTCCAACCGCGACCGTGATGCAGCGCTCGCCTGTACTTTAGCAGGTGCAGAACCAAAGATCGCCCATATGAACCAAATCCTTTCGGGGCAAGTTCAGATGAGCGATTATCAAATTTTGATTGTCCCCGGCGGCTTCTCATATGGGGATGATTTGAGCGCAGGCAAACTTTGGGCGCTCAACTTACAACATCGACTGAACGAAGCTATACAAGCCTTCGTGCAAGATGATAGACCGGTGATTGGAATCTGCAACGGTTTCCAAACGCTGGTGAAAGCAGGTGTGCTGCCGGGTGTCGAAGGTGTGACACTGACTTACAACGCATCCACCCAATTTGAATGCCGCTGGGTGACCCTGCAAGCCCAAACCAACAGCAACTGCCTATTTACAGAAGGTATTTCCGAGCCGATTTACTGCCCAGTAGCGCACGGTGAGGGACGGGTAATCGCGAATGATCCACAAACGTTGTGGGATGCGAAATTGGTGGCATTGACGTATGTGAGTACGAACGGCGAGCCAGCACCCTACCCCGGCAACCCAAACGGTTCGGATTTGAACATCGCTGGCTTGACCAACACGGCGGGTAATGTACTCGGCCTAATGCCACACCCTGAGAACCACATTTTCCCGTGGCAGCATCCGAATTGGCGGCGGGGTGAGGGTGGCAGTCTTGGTTTGCCTCTGTTCCAGAACGCCGTTAAGTATGCGTGAGGTAATTCTATGTTGACCCAACAACAAATTCTTGAGGCAGTACCAAACACACTCACGGACGTTGATTTGGTGGGCTTCGGTGAAAAGACAAATGGGAAGGTGCGGGACATCTACGCCAACGGTGATGAACGCATCCTTATAACGACGGATCGTGTATCGGCATTCGACCGCGTACTTGGGGCTATTCCATTTAAAGGGCAAGTGCTGAACCAACTGAGCGCATGGTGGTTCGAACAAACTCGCGATATTGTGCCCAATCACCTCGTCGCACTGCCCGACCCGAACGTGACGATTGGTAAAGAAGCGCAGCCGCTGCCAGTAGAAGTTATCGTGCGCGGGTTTATTACAGGTGTGACCAGCACTTCCTTATGGACACTCTACCAACAAGGTGAACGCAAGCCATATGGGTTGACACTGCCGGAAGGCTTGCAGAAGAATGACCCGCTGCCCCAGCCCGTCATCACCCCGACAACCAAAGCGACCGGCGGCGCACATGATGAACGCCTGACGCGCGATGAGATTATCGGCGGTGGACTGGTCGATGAGACTTTATGGCAGCAGGTGGAAGAAGCAGCAATCACCGTATTCCTAAAGGGGCAAGCAGTCGCCAAGCAAGCTGGCCTCGTGCTGGTTGATACCAAATACGAGTTTGGACTAATTGACGGCAAACTGGCACTCATTGATGAAATCCACACACCCGACTCCAGCCGCTATTGGATTGCCGATGTTTACGGCGCAGACGGCGAGCCGGAAAGTTTTGACAAAGAATTCTTACGCCGCTGGTTCGTCCAGCAAGGCTATAGAGGGGAAGGCACACCGCCCACCATGCCGCCGGAGTTTATCGCTCAGGTGGCACTTCGTTATATCACAGCCTATGAAAAATTGACGGGCGCGGCGTTTGAACCGGGCGAAATGCCATACGGTGAACGAATTGCACGTAACCTCGAAACCTACCAATCACATTCACTAGATGGAGCCAAGAGACAAGCATAGTGAGCAATTACTCGAACGTGGACTTTTGGGACGAAGATCGCCCGCACGAAGAATGTGGCGTATTTGGTGTATATGCACCGGGGCGCGATGTGGCGCGGCTGAGCTTTTTCGCGCTATACGCACTACAACACCGTGGTCAAGAAGCCGCTGGTATTGTTGTCGGCGACGGCCAACGGACCCATGCACACAAAGGTATGGGGTTGGTTTCCCAAGTCTTTAACGAGAACAACCTTTCGCCATTAAAGGGACATTTAGCCATCGGGCATACGCGGTATTCGACCACCGGCGGGCAGCACCTCCGTAATGTGCAACCGTATTTGATCGAAACCATGTACGGCTCATTGGGGTTAGCCCACAACGGCAACCTGACGAATGCACTCACTCTACGACAGAAGTTATTGGAACGTGGTGTGGGGTTATCGTCCACCAGTGATACCGAATTAATGACCCAGATTTTAGCCTCGCCGCCTGAAGTATGGGGAGCGATTGGGCTAAACGTCGATAGCGATACAGACGATAAATGGATTGTTCGTATTCGTGCGATGATGGCTGCGGTTGAAGGGGCTTACTCGCTGGCAATTTTGACCCGTGAT
>JAPUDW010000321.1 GCA_027492915.1 Bacteroidota bacterium
TTATCCTGATCGGTCATAAAGATCAATGCCGCCAAGAATTCATTCCACGAGTTGATAAAGGCGTAGATGGCGACGGTGATGATGCCCGGCAGCACCAACCGCAGCAGCATTTTGTAGAGAACGCTAACAGAGGTGCAGCCATCTAATAAGGCGGATTCTTCAATTTCCAACGGCACAGTCATAAAGCTGTTGCGCATGAGGAAGATGCCAAATGGCAGTTGGAACGTAATATAAACCAGCGCAAGGCCAAATAGATTGTTATGTAAATCGACCGCCGAGAGCATAACAAACAAGGGTATCAAGATCGACTGGAAGGGTATCATCAGGGTCGAAAGTACCAGCACGAATAAAACATTTTTGCCGCGAAAATTGAACCGCGCGAAACCATAACCGCCGAGCGTGCTGAGGGCAATAGTTCCCACGACGGTAATGGTGGCGACAAAGGCGCTGTTGGCAATACGCCGGACAACACCCCCTCGCCCATAAGTCGTCAGTTCGAGATAGTTATCTAAGACGATGCGTGTAGGCAAATAGGTCGGTGGCACTGACAGGGCTTCCGGAGGGGTTTTGAGTGAGTTCAAAAATGACCACACCAACGGAAACAGGAATACGGCGGCAAGGATGATCAACACGGCGTAGATAACGACATTCTGGATGACTTGTCGATTGCGGTAGGTACGAATGGTAGTAGTGGCAGACATCGGTTAAAAATCCTCTTTTTCGGCTACACGCCGCATCAAGATTCGGTAGTATCGCGCAGGACAAACAACTGCACGGCGCTCAACAAAACAAGCACAATGAGCAGCACAATCGACATCGCCGCGCCATAACCCATTTTGAAATAGGTAAACGAGTTATTGAAAATCCAGTAGACAATCGAGATCGTGCTGTTGCGGGGGCCACCGCCGGTAATGATAAAAAATTGGTCAAATGAGAGAATCGAGCCGATGACCGACAGCACCAGCGCCAGCGCAATTGTCCGGCGCAGCAGCGGGAGGGTGATATAGCGGAATTTTTGCCAGTACCCTGCCCCATCGACATCGGCGGACTCGTACAGCTCGCCGGGAATCGCTTGCATACCCGCCAAGAGCAGCACCATCGTAAAGCCAACGGTTTTCCAGACGACCGACACGATGACGACATTCATTGCCACATCCGGCTTCGCGAGCCACAACTGCGGTTTTTCGATGAAACCCACGTCCAGCAGGATTTTGTTAATGATGCCGACTTGATCGTTCAGCAACCACACCCATAACAGGCTGGAAATGCCGAGGCCAATGACGACTGGCAAAAAGAAAATGGTGCGGAAGAAGCCGATGAACGGAATTTTACGGTTGACGAGGCTGGCGAGGATAAAGGCCACGATGAAGATCAGCGGCGTGATGACCAGCGTATAACGGGCGGTGAAATCCAGACTGCGTAAAAACTGACGATCACCAAAAAGGTCTAAGTAATTTTGCAAACCAATAAAGGTTCTTTGACCAAACAAAGGCCAATCATGCAGCGACATAAACGCGGTCATCAGCAGTGGGATGATGAAAAAAACACTGACAAACAACACCGTCGGCAGCACGAAGAAGAAACCCGTGCGGGAACGCTGCCGCTGCCATGCTGTATGCTTCTCTTGTGAAACGGATGTAACTGTGCGTGAAACCATAGTGATCCTTTACATCCAAATGCGGATGAAACCTATGGGGAACATCGGGTGATGCTCCCTAAGAGGCAGTTGTATTTGCCCCTCCCCCATTTACTATGGGGGAGAGTGCGAATACGCGGAATGGCCTGAGACCATTCTCTACAAGAAACAGGTTAGCCGGCCATGATGTCCGTAAACGACTGCTGGGCTTCAGCAATCGCGCCGTCGATGTCGCCATCGAAAATCGCGGTTTGGATCATGAACAACCACGGGCCGTTTCCGTCGTTAAACAGGGCGTTATAGACCAAGCTATAAGGCGTATGACCAACAGCCAAAGTGCTGGCAGCCGTCTTTAAGCGCGGATCGGCATCAAAGAATTCGTTGTCCGCGAGTGAAAGGCGCAGCGGCAGGTTGTCATTGGCGGCATAGATGTTCAACTGCACTTCATCCGAAAGCAGCCATTCAATGAATTCCCATGCTTCGTCGACATATTCTGAGCCGGTGGGAATACCGATGACATCACCACCACCGAAGGCAGCCGTGCCGCCATCTTTACCGGGGAGCAATGTTACACCGAAGTTGAGGTCGGGGAAATTCGTCTTATAGGTGTTGATACCGAACGCACCCGTACCCGCCATACCGATTTTGCCGGTGCTGAAAGCGTTAACAAAGTTCGCGCCGTCATCCACCTGTGCGCCTTCGGGAATCAGTCCTTCTTCCCACATCGTCCGGTAGAGTTGGAGGGCTTCCTTCACTGCGGGATCGTCCAAGGTGGGGGCGGAGTAATCTTCGCTCAGCACATCACCACCGCTCGCCCAGATCAGCGGCAGATAGGTGAATGCATTACAACCTGCGCAGTTGCCGGGGAAATAGAACCCATAGGTGTCGTCACCCAGCGCGGTAATCGCACGGGCGGCGGTCAGCAGTTCTTCCCAGTTGGTCGGCGGGGCTTCGGGGTCGAGGCCAGCCTGTTCGAACAAGTCTTTGTTATAAATAAGGAACGAGCCTTCGGCAGCGAACGGCACAGCGTAGTTACGTTCTTCGTAGGTACCGAGGGCGATATGCGCAGGGCTAAGGTCATCCAAATATGGCAGTGCTTGCACTTTGTCGGTAATGTCGACGAGCTGGCCTTCCGCCGCAAAAGCAGGCGTGTAGATCAGGTCGATACCAGCAATATCGGGCGCTTCGCCGCCAGCGATAGCTGCCGCAAACTTGGTGACAAATTCAGCCGACGGAATCTCGGTCAGTTCGACCTGATTGTCATGGGTGGCATTCCATTCATCAACCAACTTTTGGATAAGCGAGTTAGCATCGCGCACCCAGAACGACATGGTAACGGGGCCGTCCTGCGCCACGACGGGCATCGAAACGAGCAGTACGGCTGAGAGCATCATAAAAAGGACAAATCTTCTAACGTTCATTTCCGCTCCTACTTAACGAATAAAGGTGAACTTTATGGATTGATCTCGCGTTTTTCTGCCGTTTAACCTCCTTCAATTAGGATACTTCGTGCGGGTCAACCGGTAATTTTCCGGCGGGTCGATCTGCATTAGGGTCGTGCCGCATATAGTCGGATGCAAGCACATGCCGTCCTTCTGGCGAGCCGCAGGACTGGCGAACGATGAGGCGGCTCTTGATACGCACTTCTGCGGTCGGGGCGGGTTCGCCATTCAGTTGCTTGAGTAAATTGGTGGCAGCCACCTGCCCCATTTCGAACAACGGCAGGTTGACGGTGGTGATGGTGGGATTTGAAACTTTAGCAAACTCGTCATCATCGTAACCGACAATGGCGATGTCCTCCGGTACGCGCAGCCCGTGATCCTGTATCGCACGAATTGCCCCAAAAGCCATCTGGTCATTGGCGGCGACAACCGCAGGCGGGATATTTGGCAGCGCGAGAATGTCTTGCATGGCTTTATAACCACCGGGCACATTCCAGTTGCCGCGCCGGATGATGTCGTCTTCAATCGGCAAACCAGCGGCGGTCAGGGCGTCGTGGTAGGCAGTGAGGCGGTCGGCGGATGAGAAGAAGTTGGGCGGACCGCTGATATAACCGATGCGCTTATGCCCCATGTTAATGAGATGATTGATGACCAGCGTTTGGTTGTAGAGTTCGTCGGGAATAACGCTGTTCGGATGCGGCTTGTGAAACAAACGATGAACGAAACCGTAAGGCTTGCCGTTGAGCATTCCGTCATTTTCATTAACAGAGTTCCATGTTTCGACAAAAATGAAACCGTCGACTGAATGTCCCAGCAGATCTTGCACAACCTTCGACTGCGAGTTTTCTTCCCACGGGATGTTGACCACGAGGCAGAAGTAACCACTGTGGTGAAGCACGTCCTGCATACCGCGAATGATGGTGGGCGCGAAGTACGAACTGAAATTTTCGACGATCACACCAATGATAAACGAGCGGTCGGTACGTAGGCTGCGGGCGGCACGGTTGACTGAATAGCCCAACGTCTTGGCGACGCTGATAATACGTTCGCGCGTCTCTATATTTACGGGGTAACTGCTTTTGCTGAGCACGCGCGAAACCGTAGCAATCGAAACGCCAGCGGCCTCGGCAACATCACGAATAGTCGTCATCGTAAAAAATTAACCTCAATAAAATCGGATAGGGTGGGTACAGACTACCACAAACTGCCTCGCAGGGGAGGTTTATTACCCCGCACTGGCTTCCATCGTGTATACCCGTTTACCGACACAGTATTTATAGAAAACGTTTACTATTTACAGAAAAATTAACAGAAAACGTTTACTTTGTCAACTGATACGGGGAAACCCATTACATTGTGCGCAAAATAGGGTGACTACATTTACAAGTCAATAAGAATTGGCGGCGGGTGAGCAGATCAGCGGAGGCATTGGCATAAAAGCAACAATAGAGGTTTACTTAGCGTTAAAGTTTCCTTTTTATACTTAGCCTTTATAAATTGCGTGGAAAACTTATGACAAAAGATACAAGCGTTGTGGTGATCGGCGCAGGGCCAGCAGGCTTGGCAGTCGGTGCGTGCCTGAAGCAGCAAGGCACCGAGTTTGTTATTTTAGAACGGGAAAATCAAGCGGGGACAAGCTGGCGCAACCATTACCAGCGTTTGCACCTGCATACCGCTAAAGGTTTTTCCGCCCTGCCCTACCGCCCCTTCCCGATTGATTACCCGCGCTATCCGTCACGGCAGCAGGTTGTCGATTACCTCGAAGATTATGCGGCACACTTTAAGCTGCATCCAATATTCGGGCAAACGGTCACATCGGTATCTGAACAAAACGGGCGCTGGCAAACACAAACCGAGAACGAAGCCTACACATCGGATTTTGTGGTGATGGCAACTGGCTTGAACCAAGTGCCGAATATACCAATATGGCCGGATCAGGCCCTGTTCAAAGGCACCATCATACACAGTTCGCAGTACAAGAATGGAGAGCCGTTTCGTAACCAGAAGGTGCTGGTCGTCGGGTTTGGCAACTCCGGCGCCGAGATCGTGCTGGATGCCTACGAGTATGGGGCGAAGGTTGGTATCTCGGTACGCAGCCCAATCAACGTCATCTTTCAACAACAACTTGGCATTCCGGTGCAACTGCTGACGATCTTATTAAGCCCGCTGCCGCCACGCATCATCGACCTGCTGACCGCGCCGGTGCTGATGCTGACGTTCGGCAATCTCCAACCGTATGGCTTAGGCAAACCGCCTTATGGTGCGGCTGAACAACTGGCGAAAGAGTCTAAAGTAGCGGTCATCGACCCCGGTGTGATTCGGTTGGTCAAGCAGCGAGAGATAACCGTTTACAAAGGTATCGAACGCTTCACGGCTGACGGGGTTATTTTTAGCGATGGCACACACCAAGCGTTTGACACAGTTGTCCTCGCAACGGGGTATCACACCAACCTTGATACACTGCTGCCGACGGATGCACAGCCTGCGCCAAATAAACAGCTTTCACCCCGACACGGTCTCTATTTCTGCGGGTTCAACAACAGCATGACCGGCTTACTGCGCGAAATCGGCATCGAAGCCCAACGGATTGCTAAAGATATTGCAACGAAGCGAACCCCAGCCGCCACCTAAAACAAATGCCTCGTGGCTGTATAAACTCAACCACGAGGCATCTCATCGCTAACGATCTTCCACAACCCACTTACGGCATACAGCCCTGCCCCACGACGGTGATTGCGCTCAGCAAATCCGGTTGGCTGGTGCCGCTGCTGCTGGAAATATGCCAATCGGGGTCAGGCTCGGCAGCATCTCCCACTGGCACGTTCGACTTACGCGCGACAAAACAGGTCGAGAGTGTGTAGGGTATTAGGTCGACGGTAGTAAATGTAACCAGCACCGGAATGTTGGCGTAGATGCTTCCGGCTGCGCCTTCTGTAAACAACTCTGGATTTACGAACACCTGCAAATCTTCAGCGCCGGTCAACTGCGACGCGAAGGTTTGAGCAAAAATATTGCCGGTGTTATCCACACCTGTTTGCGAAACGGGGTTCATGTTCCCATTCGCAATTTCGATAAAGTAGGTTTGTACGGCTTGAATGGGTGTGAACAGACTCGGTGATACCACATCATCCGTCAGTGATACCGGCTGCGCACAAGCGGTCGTCAAGACATTAAGATTAACTGTATCTTGCTGGCGCAGTTCGCCCTTTTGCAGATACCAATTCGGGTCAGGCTCAGCGGCATCCCCCACCGGCACGTTGGTTTTGTGGGTGGTAAAGCAGCCTGCGTAATATGCTTGTGTACCATCAGTGCGATTGGCGATGAGGAAGGTTGGCACCGAGGCATGAACGTTCCCTGCGCCTGCGTCCTCAAAAATGGGCAGTTGGACGAGCGCCTGAACACTCGCCGTATCCGAAAAACCGGCGGCGAACTGCGCTTCAGTCTGGTTAGCGGGTGCCGCTTCCCAATAGCTGTAGGCGCGGGTGTAGTCGCGCAGGGTGATGGCGTTGTAGTACGAGCCGATCAGCGAGGCGGGGTCAGTTTGGTCGGTGATGGGGATCGGAACCGGTGTGGGTGTTTGCGCGGCGGCAGGCAGCACAGCGGTAAGTGAGAGGGTGAGAACACCAATAAGCCACAGTCGACGAAGCATCATCAATCTCCTTACAAGTTTGATAGCGATTCAACTATAGGACTCGTTTGGTCAGGAAATACCCCCAAAAAAGCAGTGGAAATACGGAGATGAAAGTGAAAAGGGAGGATCATAGACCCTCCCCATATCAGACGGTAGTTAGACTACGAATCCGGTGTGCCTAGCACCTTTTGCAGTTCAGGAACAATGCCTTCAAGGGCATATTCCAAGCTAAGAATGGTACTGTAATTCAGCGCGTCATCATACTCAGCGGGGACGTAAAGAATACGCCCATCCTTCACCACGTCCAATTGGTTGAGTAGTGCATCCTCCTCAATCGTTTCTCTGCCACCGTCGGTAAATTGAATACCGGAAAAAACCAGCACATCCTGATTCAACAAGTCGAACCGTTCGGCACTGATGTCCGCATAGAAACTTTCACCGGCAATTTCGACTAATTCTTCAGGAATAATAAAACCGAGCTGGCTAAAAAATCGACCGCGAATGTCTTGATCGGTGTAGAAACCGAAAGTGTGATCTTGACCGTAATTATAGGCCACAGCAATCGTTTTGCCTTCAAACGCTGGGTTCGCTTCACGGGCTTCTTCGAACAAGCCTTCGACATGGGTGATCAATTCTTCGGCCTCTTCGGTTTTGTCAAAGACCTGTGCCAGCAAACGGGTGGTTTCGTCCCACGGCATCCCAAAGTCGATGTAGGTATCGACTTGAGCAATCGTCGGCGCAATCTGCGAAAGCTGCTGGTATTCTTCCTCAGTGATGCCAGAGTCGGTGGCCGTAATCACATCGGGGTTAAGCGCCAGAATAGCCTCGTAGTTCAATGCGCCATAATTCATATTGAGCACTTCAGGCTGTGCACCATCAGCTTCATCTTCTGCCCACGGGAACACATTATCAGTTTCATCACCAAACCAATAGCGCGAAGCAACCGGCACTATACCCAGCGCCAACAGCGCATCCTGTTCGACAAAGCCTAACGCGACCACCCGTTCAGGCTTTTCGGTCAAGGTGGTGCTGCCAAACTTGTGCTCGATGGTGACAGGGTAGGCAGGGGCTTCCCCGGTGGCTTCCGGCGTGGCTTCTTGGGCGGCAGCGGGTGCCAGCACCATCAGCGATAGTGAGACCAACAAGAGTATAGATAGCAGTCGTTTATGCATGAATCGTTTTCTCCTAGTCGTCGTTATTATGATTCAGCGGGTAAGAACGGGTTTGGCGCAACTTCAGCCGCGTCCACCCCGGCAACAAACTTGAACACATCATCCAAAACTTTATGCTCGCTGACGAGTGTTCCGGTAATCCACTGCGAGCCGACGACAAACACTTGATTATTCTGAACGGCTGACAGCGTTTTCCAGATCGGGTCCTCATTCAACCGCGCAATCATCTCGTCATTGGTTGCTTGTTCTTCCGCGCTGGTCGCAAAAGTCACGAGGAAAATATAATCGGTGTTCATCAGCGGCAGTTGTTCCTTCGACACTTCAATGCGCCATTCTTCGCCGATAGCCACATTCTGCTCCGGTGAGGAGGTTAAGC
>JAPUDW010000322.1:0-2729 GCA_027492915.1 Bacteroidota bacterium
TCTTTTTCAAAAATGACTACGCCGGTCGCGTCTGCGCCGATTAACGCCGCCAACGACGTACCATACAGTGCGTAGGGGAAGAACTGACCGGGGAAATCGACTGACAGCCGGTCTTGGATCATCCGCGCCTGTTCACTCATGTAACTCTTGTGCTGCAAGATGACCACATCTTCGAGGTCAGCGAACTCGGTCACAAATTCCACCATCCGCTCGACTGCTTGCGAGCGTGTCCGCACCTTTTCCACCAGCAGCATCCGCCCATGCTCCACGCTTAAAAAGGGCTTCACCCCCAGCATACTGCTCAAAACGCTGTGCGAGGCGCTCATGATCTTATTCTGCTGCAAATAATTAACCGACTCAGCATAATAAACCGAGTAGATGCGCTCCACCGCCCCGCGTATCGTCCTTACCATATCATCGAGTGTCGGCTCCTGCTGGATAGCCTTAATCGCCGCCTTCACCAGCATCCCCTGCCCCGCGCACAAGTTCTGCGAATCAATCACCGCAATCGGGCAGTTACCGATGAAGGGTCTTGCAGCTTCCAACCCATTGGCATAGCTGCTGTAAATTTCCCGCGACGCATGGATCGAAATAATACCGTCGCAGTGCCGCGACAGCCGCCCGTACACATCACTAAAATCCGTCACGCTGGGCGAGGTCACAATCGGCGCATAGGGCTGCGAACCAATCAGCCGCAAACCATCCTCCGCCGAAAGGTCAACCCCTTCCCGGTAGCTTTTCCCTGCCACACTGATCTTGTTGGGGACAACCGTCACCATCGGATACTGGTGCAAAAAATGAGGCGTTACAAAATGGGCACAGCTATCGGTAACGATCTGAATATTGGGCATTTATTCTACGCTAATGATATAGGGATAAAGCGGTTGGCCGCCATTAACGATCTGGAATTCGGCCTTCTTAAATTGTGCCGATAATGTATCTGCAAACTGCTGTGCTTCTGCATCGGTCACAGCATCTCCATAGTATAGCGTAATCAGATCAGATTTGTCGGCTTTTGCTTTCTTCAGCACTTCCAGCGCCACCTGTTCGAGGCTGTCCCCCGCCACACTCAGCTTGTCGTCGATCAAGCCGATATACTGCCCCTCACGCGCAGCTACGCCTTCCAACGAAACCGTGCGCGTCGCTGTCGTGATCTCGCAAGTCACAACGTTCGACAAGGACGCTTGCATCACGTCCGTCAATGCAGACAAATCATTGTCATAGCGTTCGTTGCCGTACTCAATCATCGCCGCGATACCCTGCGGCAGCGTCCGGCTCGCCACGACTCGCACCTGCTTGTCCGATACCAACCCCGCAGCCTGCCGCGCCGCCATCAGGATATTCGGGTTATTCGGCAGCAGGATAATCTCACTGTTCGGCAGCTTCTTAATCGCCAGCAAGAAATCCTCGGTGCTGGGGTTCATCGTCTGCCCGCCGCCAATCGCGTAGGCCGCACCCAAATCGCGCGTAAACAGCGTCTTGAGCGCGTCACTCGGCGCAACAGTAATTACCGCCACCCCTTCAACCACTTTCACCACGTCATCACTTTCACGCTTGGCGCGTTCCACCACATAATCTTGATACTGCGCTTGCATGTTTTCGACCACCACATCATCCAGCGCCGCGCCCAGCTTAATGGCATAGCTGATCGGCACACCGGGGTCATGCACATGCACATGAACTTTAATCAGGTTATCGTCACCCACCACCAACGTTGACCAGCCAATCGCGTCAATCGCAGCCCGTACCGCGTCCACATCCATACTCTGCCCGCGCATCAAGAACTGCACATCATAGCCGTAACCTTCTTCGTCCTCCGGCACGAGCGCGTCCTGCCAGACCGCAGCCTTGGCTGGCGAAACCGTTTCCAGTGGCGAGAGTTGCAGTGCTTCACCTTTCACCTGCTTCAACATACCTTCAATAATGTATGTCCACCCCTGCCCGCCCGAATCCACCACGCCTGCGTCTTTCAAAACCGGCAGCAGATCAGGCGTGTGCTTCAGCGCGTTGTAAGCCGCGTCCACCTTCACATCGATCAAGCGATTCAGGTCAGTCTCCGTCCGCGCCTTCTCAACCACCGCTTCCATCGCCTGCCGTGTCACCGTCAGAATCGTACCTTCAACCGGCTTCACCACCGCCTTATACGCGCGTTCAACCGCGTTCTCACAGGCCAGCGCGAATATCGTCGCATCAAATTGGGCGTGATGTTCCAGCGCTTCTGCAAACCCCCGCCACCACTGCGACAAGATCACGCCCGAATTACCGCGTGCGCCCAACAGCGCCCCCGCTGCAATCGTCTTGCACACTTTACCAACGTGGGCTTCATGCATTCCAACCAGCGGCTCGCAGGCTTTTCGCATCGTCAGGAACATGTTGGTACCCGTATCACCATCCGGCACGGGGAACACATTCAACTGGTTCACTTTTTCTTGATTCGTATCCAGCCAATCAAGGCCGGAAATGGCTAATTGCTTTAACAAATACCCATCGCAGCTCAATAATTTAGGTGCAGCAGTCACAATCTAGTCCTTAATTTCCTGAACCCGTATTGTTTTTACAACAGTGTAAACCCATTCTGTAAATCTAAACACCTGTCTACTAACGATGTTACGCCTGATCACCAATTGCACTCATCAACGACTTAATTCCCGCCTCAACCGTGAACTTGGGGTTAAACACCGCGCTCCCCGCAATCAGTATGTTCACACCGGCCTGCACGCAAACAGCCG
>JAPUDW010000322.1:2739-8238 GCA_027492915.1 Bacteroidota bacterium
GATGTTACGCCCACTGTCCTCAATCATCTGCCGCAATTGGCGTGTCTTGGGCAGCACTTCCGGTAAGAAGCTCTGTCCGCCAAAACCGGGGTTCACGCTCATCACAATAATCACATCCACCATATGCATCACTTCGCTCAATGCCGCCGCTGGTGTATGGGGGTTTAGCGCCACACCTGCCGCGCAGCCCAGCGCCTTGATCGCCTGTAAGGTGCGGTGCAAATTCGGGCAGGCTTCAATATGAACAGTGATGCGTGTCGCCCCCGCTTTCGCGAAATCCGCCAGCAGATGATCCGGCTCGACGATCATCAAATGCACATCCAACGGCAGTTGCGTCGAACGCCGCGCCGCGTCCACCATCATCGCGCCCATCGTCAGGTTCGGCACGAAGCGCCCATCCATCACATCAATGTGGATGACCCCCGCCCCGCCTTGCTCGGCCTCTTTTACCTGCTCACCCATACGCGCAAAATCTGCTGCCAAGATCGACGCGGCAATTTTTACATCAGTCGCCATAACAACACCTTTTCATAAAACCAACGAGCAATCACATTAACGAATTGGACGTGCAAAATAGAGCGCGATTTCATCTTTACCAACCATGCTCGGTTCATACAGCTCACTATCGAACCCGCAACATTTAAAACCTAACTGCTGATAAAACTGAATCGCCGGATAATTGATGGTCTGGGTTTCAAGCCATAAGCACCGCATCTTGCCGCTGCGCGCATAAGCCTCACACGCATCCACCAGCACCCTACCAATCCCAAGTCCTCTACAGGCGGGGGCAACATACAGATGCCAGATAACCGACCGATTATTCCATGCCTCGTGTTTAACCGCAGCCAACCCTACAATCCGGCCGTCCTGTTCAGCCACAACCGCATAATGGCAAGCACTTAGCTCATCCATATCATCGGCTAAATGATAATCTTTGTGCAGCGCTGGGCTGATCGTCTCAACTTCCAACGAGAATGCGAGATGCTCTCGTTTCAGCCTATATATCCGGTCAGTCGTAAACGTGGTATCAAGGCTTGCTACCCGCTCACGATCTTCGACTGGCCTATAGGGGCGGATAGTCACCATCCTACTTCACCAATTGAGCCATTTCGGCGATCAACGGGTTTCCCGCGTAATGCCCGTGGTAACGCTCCGGCATCAGCGCCGCAATTGCGCACATAATCCGGTCGGTATATTCCGCCAGCAGTTCACCCCGCACCCGTCCTTCCGGAAGCTTATAGGGCTTTCCCACCACCACTTCGACCCGTGGACGAGCTTGTTTGAACATCAAGTCCGTCCCCCACACCGCCACCGGCACAATCGGCACATTCGCCCGTGTCGCGATGAACGCCACACCTTCATGCCCCGGAATAAGGCCGCCCGTCTTGCTGCGAGTACCTTCAGGCGCAATCGCAAACGGGTGTCCCTGCTGCATGAGCTTCAAAGCGGTGGTCAACGCCTGCCGGTCAGGGGAAGCTTGCTCTATCCAAATCGGCGAGCCGGAGTAAAAGAAGATACCCGTCACCGTTCCCTTATACTTACGGGCCGTAAAGGTCGGTACCGTATCTGCAAATTGGCTACCTATCGCGGGTGAATCCCAAAAAGCAAAATGGTTGCTCGTGACCAAATACGGCGCTTTTGGAATATTTTTGAGGCCAGAGACATGATAATCACTAAAAAGATGCATGAACACTTTACTAATAGTTCGGGTTCCCGGCAGCGGGTGCCAGATCGGAATTTGGCTTTCAGTGTTCAATGTTTACCTTTTGCAATCAAAATAGGCTTCGTAGCGTGTCAATCTCCACGTTATACTCATGCCATAATTATTTGAGCCTTACAAGGAGTATTATACCTGATGGAATACCGTAAACTAGGCAACTCCGGCCTCAAAGTCAGCGCCGTATCATTAGGTGCATGGTTGACCTTCGGCAGCGATGTCGTTCAAGAGCAAACCTCGATGGATTGCATCCGCCGCGCCATCGAAAGCGGTGTCAACTTTATTGACGTGGCAGACATGTACTCGCTCGGTCGTGCCGAAGAAGTCGTTGGTAAGGTCGCCAAAGACTACAAACGCAGCGATCTGGTCATCAGCACCAAAGCTTTCTGGCCGATGAGCAGTGATGTCAACGACCGTGGCCTTTCGCGTAAACACATTATCGAATCGGTCAATAAATCGCTCAAACGCTTTAATATGGATTATGTCGACATCTTCTTCTGTCACCGTTTTGATGCTGATGTCCCGCTGGATGAAACCGTTCGTGCTATTGATGACTTGGTGCGGCAGGGCAAAATTCTTTATTGGGGAACGAGCATGTGGAACGCCGCCAACCTCAATGACGGTCACTCGGTCGTCAAGCAGGTCAACGCCACACGCCCGATTGTCGAACAGCCCGAATACAACATGCTTGACCGTGAATTTGTGGAAACCGGCCTCGAATCTGCCCTCCGCAATCACGGCATGAGCCTGGTCGTCTGGAGTCCCTTGGCACAGGGTATCCTCACCGGCAAGTACAATGACGGCATCCCTGCCGGCAGCCGCTATACGAACATTGAGTGGTTTAAAGACCATATCACCGAGGACAAACTCGTCAAAGCACGCGGCATCGCCAAACTAGCAGCGGAAATGGGGACAACCCCCGCCGCCCTCTCCATCGCGTGGACATTGTATAACCCACTGGTCGCCAGTGCCATCACCGGCGCAACCAAAGTCTCACAGGTTGATGAAAACCTGAAGGCGCTCGATGTGAAAATCACCCCCGAAATCAACGCCAAGATCGAGGAGATCCTCAAAAACAAACCCGTCGTCAAGAGCTTCGTTGACTGATACCCAATATCGAAATGCAGGGGCGCATCCCACGCGCCCTCTTCCCTTTCTCTTTTCTAATCTCTACGCCTCTGTGTTAAAAATCTCTCTATATTGACCTTGGCGCTCTTGGCGATTCGCATTCTCCGCGGTTAACGATCTCGAACATTTTACAAACTATTTCCCAACCGAAAATCAGAAACTTTGTGCTATAATACAGATTCGGTTTATTGTGGAATGTTGCCATGCCGGATAAAAAGTACCCGCTTCAACTCCAAATTATCTGTCATAATCTGCCGCCTACCGATTTCAAGGGTATGCCTGCCAGCAGGTTCGGCTTGCAAGATAAAAACGGCGTGCTGGATGCAGGGCAGCCGCTAGCCGATAATACTCGGCTGTTTAGCTGCGTCATTGAGGCGAAAATCACCGACGAAAAATTAGATTTCAGCGGCATCTACGTGCAGGGTAAAAAGAGCGCCCGCTTCTTATACCTCAGTTGGGCATATGACACGGGTAGTTGGGTGCAGCGCATCAAAATCCCGCTCACCGCCATCACCTACGAACAGGTCATTAGTGGCAACTCGTTACAAGCAATAATCGAAAATAGCTGTACTTCGGGTACCGTGAAACCCAAAGATAGTTGGAAAACGGTATGAATTTCTTTAGATGCCAAATTACGCAGTTCGGCGGCTCACTCCCTCGCAATCGCTGCGGCGGCACTGCCATTTGCGCGGCGGCGGACACACGAGAGCATTTCGCCGTGTTTGCGCCATTTCAGCGGTTATAGGCGAACGTCCCGCCGCCACAAAATGTCAATTCAGCGGATACACAGGAGCGTCACGTACGCCATTTCGGCAGAAAATGTGCATAAATTGCACGAAGTGTGAATCAAGTACCGATGTCTAAATCAGTGACAGGTTTGATATTTACTATATGAGACTTGTAACGCCGGAAGGGTTTCATGCAAACTCATTTAAAGCTATAATAACAACCCCTTAGGGAATAGCCTTTTGGCTGTGTTTTGACCGTGTATTCTGGGAGGTGCTGGGTGGAAGCGGCTCGTATTTTGCTGATTGGACGCAACCCGGCAGCCCCTTCTTCGGTAGCGACAACGCTCACCAAGCATTACACCTTGTTTACCGCCTCCAGTGGCAAGCTCGGAATTAAGCTTGCGCAGGAACATCGCGTGCGTATCGTCGTGCTAGATGCCATCTCCATGCGTACCCCCGGTGATCGCATCTGCGATGAACTCCGCGCCGCCCTGCCCACAGTCTCCCTAATCCACCTGCATCCGGGGCCAAAGCTTGCCTCACAAAGTCAGGCTGATATGGTGCTGTTGCATCCGGTCACATCCCGCCGCCTGCTGTCGAGCATCGCATCCCTGCTTCAAGACGCATCAGATGATCTGCTAATTTGCGGGCCGTTCGTCATCAACCGCACCCGCCGCACCCTGCTCGCCCGTGGGCAAGAAACCCCGTTGACGCCTAAACAACTCCTGCTGATCGAGACCTTTTTTTCGAACCCCTGCACCACGCTCGACCGCCGCACTTTAATGGAAAAAGTCTGGCAGACCGACTACATCGGTGATACCCGTACCCTTGATGTCCATATTCGTTGGGTGCGCGAAATGATCGAAGCCGACCCCAGTCACCCCGAATACTTGCATACGGTACGCGGCGTTGGCTACCGCCTCGATATTGTTACCGATGACGAATTAGCCTTCTTACCGGCAAAATAACAACAAAAAACCGACTGTGAAAGTCGGCTCTTTAAGTCTCAATGAGCGAAACAGTAGGCCTTTATTTAGCCTTGGCTTCCAGCGCTGCCAACTGCTTCATCAAGCGGCTCTTACGGCGAGCAGCGTTGTTCGCATGAATGGTGCCACGGCTGGCTGCCATATCGAGGTCACGAACAGCCACCTTGGTTGCAGCGCGTGCCGCTTCCAAATCACTGCCGCTGCTAATTTCGGTACGTGCCTTCTTGATGTAGGTACGAACACGAGTACGGTAAATACGGTTGTGGATGCGACGTTTCTCACTTTGATGGAAACGCTTAATTGCGGATCGGTGGTTAGCCATTCTGCCTCTAGCAATAACTGCTGTTTATATACATCGGTTTAAGTAGAAGGGCATGTTATCATATGTACCCTAAGTTGTCTAGTTCGATTCTCAGCCGATCACCACCGTATTAAGTGGTCATATTCTGGATAAAAAACACCAGTGCTCCAATATTCGCTGCGATCAAGACAAGCAGCCCGACCAGCGCTAACACCGGATACCGCTCACTTGTGCCCGGCAAACGGGTTGCCTTAATCTCACGCGGAATATACTGGAAAAACTCATCGGCTTCCAACTTTTCCATCACCGCGTCATCAAAATCTTCGACCAGCGCCCCGCCGCGCAAATTACCATCGACCAAAACCCCAAAAGAATTATTCTCGACAGGTTTAGATGGCTTACTCACTGGTGAGGACATCGGTGCCGACACCCCTTTGGACGAAGACTCGGCTGCTGGTGACTGCCGCAGCGGGCTTTGTGCCTTAATCGGCTCTGGCTTCGGTATTGTTTGGGTCGAAAGGTCAGCGCTGAACGGCCCTGACGAAAACAAATCATCGACTGCGTTCGGGTCAAAGCGTTCGTCATCGTCGTCGTCATCAGCCATCGAAATAAAACGGTTGGCCTCATCCAGCAACCCAT
>JAPUDW010000323.1 GCA_027492915.1 Bacteroidota bacterium
CCAGCGTTCCATAGACGACAATCGGGGTTAAGCTGTTAGGCAAAATATGGCGAATCATAATGCCCAAGTCACCTGCCCCAATGGTACGGGCGGCCGTCACATACTCGGCTTCGCGCAAAGCGAGTGCTTGGCTGCGAACAAGGCGCGTGACGAACGGCCAAATCACTAAGGCCAGCGCAATAATGAGATTAGTCTCACTCGCACCCAACACCGAAATAAGCGCGATGGCAATAATAAGCAGTGGAAAAGCCATCAGGATATCCACCAGACGCATGATGATGCTGTCGAACAAACTACCGCCGTAAAAGCCAGTCAGCAGCCCCAGAAACGTGCCAACAATGAGGCCAGCACCTTCTGCCAGAACCGCAATCTTCACCGAAATTTGGGAACCGTAAATCACGCGGCTAAGAATATCGCGCCCTAAATCGTCCGTACCCAGCGGATGCTCGACAGACGGCGGTTTGATATACAG
Source organism: Bacteroidota bacterium (assembly GCA_027492915.1). Taxonomy (GTDB): domain Bacteria; phylum Chloroflexota; class Anaerolineae; order Aggregatilineales; family Phototrophicaceae; genus CFX2. The sequence continues at coordinate 473 of JAPUDW010000323.1, forward strand.
GTTTTTAAGATCACCCTTCGTCGCTGAATAAGGGGCGATCCACGGTGCGAACAGCGCACACGCCAGCGCAATCACCACGAGGACTGCGCCTAAAATGGTGAGCGGGTTTTTAAACATCCGCCGCAGCGCATCGCCCAGCAAACTGCGTTGTTGAATCGAGAGATTGGTTACTTCAGCCATTGATGCGTATCCGGGGATCAATTAGAGGGTAACTAAGGTCAACAAGAAGATTAATACCCGCGTAAATAAGGGCGAAAATAATAACGAGCGCCTGCACCAGTGGGTAATCGCGCGTGTTGATGGCTTGGATGAGCAGCCGTCCCATCCCCGGCCAACTAAAAATAACCTCGACCAACAAAGTCCCACTCAGCAAATTTGCGAGGCTGCCGCCCCACACCGTAACCACCGGCAATAACGCATTACGCATCGCGTGGCGCATAATGACCATGCGTCCGGTCAAACCCTTACCATAGGCTGTACGCACGTAATCTTGGCTCAGTTCTTCAAGCATACTGGAACGGGTCATACGGGTTAGCAGCGCGAGTGTGCCGAGCGAAGCAGTAAACGCAGGCAATATCAAATGAAGATCGAGGCCATCACCGCTCACAGGTAACCATTTGAGTTGGAGACCGAATAAGATTTGCAGTTGGACGCCGAGCCAGAACACAGGGATCGAAACCCCCAACAGCGCAATGAGCCGTGACAGATTATCCCAGACCGAGTTACGTCGCAGCGCAGCAATCACGCCCAACGGAACACCAAACACGACCGCAATTGCCATCGCCGCCACAGTCAAAATAATCGTACCGCTAATCGCACCGGCAATCATATCGGTGACAGGTATGCCGGTGAGGTAACTCCGGCCAAGGTCGCCTTGCAGCGCATTTTGGAGGAAAGCAAAGTATTGATTAATAATCGGTTCGTCGAGTTTCATAACCCGACGCAAATTATCCAGCGCAGCTTGGTTCTCTCGAAAGCCAATCAGGACTGTTGCCGTATCCCCCGGCAGGACACGCATGAGAAAGAACGCGAGTGTATAAATTCCGAGGATGGTAGGAATAAGTTGAATAAGGCGATTCAGTGCATAACGTAACATGCAGTAACCTGAGGCAAGTATGACGGTTCGGTAGAAAACGAGTGTGTTTATAAGGGGAGAACCGATAAGGCTCTCCCCTCATCACGACACGACGTTACGAAGCAGGCTGAATGAGCGCAAACCGGATGATCGAGTTTGCGTCCACAACCACACCACCCAAACGGCTGCTCACCAAAGCGGTGCGCGTACCGTGGTAAATCGGGATAATCAGTGCAGCGTCCATACCCAGCTTCTCGGCTTCACGATAGACGGCATCACGCTCGGCACCAACCGGCATGGCCGAACCTTTCGCCAGCAGCTCGCCCAATTGGGCAGCCAACGGCTCGCTGTCGTAACCGCAATTGAAGCGAGAACCAGCGCTGACGGGGCCGATCAAGAACACAACGTTATCGGGATCAGGATAGTCCATCCCCCAACCAATCGTACCCAACTGCATATTGCAAGCACCACGATCTTGATCATAAACCGACTTTTCGGTGCTCTTGATATTCAGGGTGATGCCAGCTTCAGCGACCTGCTGTTGAATCGCTGCCAACACACGGTTTTCGGTTTCGATTTGCCCCGTGCTAACAGAAATTTCGACACCATCTGGATAACCGGCTTCAGCGAGGAGCGCCTTTGCCTTCTCAATGTCATAGGTAAACGGTTGATATTCAGGATCATAGGCGGTCAAGCCGGGGGGAATGATACCCTGTGCCGGTGCGCCCTGCCCCTGCAAAACGGTGTCGATGATCGTCTGACGGTCGATAGCGGTTGCCAGTGCTTGACGCACTTTTTCATTACCGAGGATCGGATCATTCAAATTCACACGCAGATGGAAAATGCTGTTCAGCGGAATAGTCCGCAGCTCTGTGGATAAGGTAGCATCGTCACGGAGGCGACCCAGATCCGGTTCAGGAACCCACGCCACATCTAGGCTGCCGGCTTCAAACTCGATAACCTGTTGCGACTGCTGGGGAATAACCTTCAATGTAGCGGTCTTAATAGCCGGTGCGCCGCCCCAATAGCTTTCATTGGCTGCTAAAACCAATTGGCTCTGGCGAGTCCATTCTTGAATGGTATACGGGCCAGTGCAAACAGGGTTTTCGCTGAACCCTTCAGCTTCGGCAGCTTCCTTCGCCACAACAAAAGCGCCGGGCAGCGTAAGCTGGTTCAGGAAAGAAGCGGTAGGAGCAGTCAGCGAAATTTCAACCGTGCTGGCATCCACAGCCTTGACACCGCTCAACTCGGCGGCGGGGTTTTCTGCCGCGCGCATTTCAGCGAAACCCACCACATTGTTCAGCAGCAGCGAAGTGTACGAAGTACCGGTGTCGCCGTTGCCCAAACGATTAAGCGAGTAAACCACATCGTCGGCAGTCACTTCACGACCATTAGAGAAGGTCACGCCGGAACGCAGCACAAAGGTGTAAACAGTTCCGTCGTCCGAAATCGTCCAAGATTCAGCCAGCGCCGGAATGGGTGCCAGTGTTTGGGGGTCATAAGCCACAAGACCTTCACAAACGTTATACAACACTTGGAATTCATCAGCTTGCTGTGCAGCCTGCGGGTCAAGCGTTTGAGGCTCATTCTCCAAGAAGGCCGCCGTAGCACTAGCCGCATCCTGTGCCATAACAGGAGCCGCCAGCGCCAGAAGCAGCGTCAACAGCGCGAGACGCAATGCATACTTCATTGTTAATTCCTCCTAATAACATTTCATGTGCAGCGTTTGAAGGTACCACTGTTAGAAAAAATTTCAACTCATATACCCCTGCTTGGATATATCCAAGTTTGATCTAAAGCTGAGTTGTTGATCTATATTTATCATGATCATTACCCCAACTTGGAGGTTGAAATGAAATTGACAGTTATCGGTGGAGCAAGCGTCCGCACTCCCCGTTTAATTCCCTCATTGATACGCCGTGCCGGTCGTCTTGGACTGGATGAACTCTGGCTGATGGACATTGACGAACACAAGCTGAACCTCATGGGCAGTTTGTGCGTCGAAATGGCAGAACAGCAGCAAGCGCCCTTCAAAGTAGTTCTTAGCACCAATGCCCGTGAAGCCATCAAAGACGCTGACCACATTATCACAACCATCCGCCCCGGCATGGAACAAGGGCGTGTCTTGGATGAACGCATCGCCTTTAAGCACGGCGTTTTGGGTCAAGAAACGACTGGCGCAGGTGGGTTTGCGATGGCGATGCGCAGTTTGCCAAGTATTCTGGCGTACTGCCAATTAGCAGCGGAAATTGCGCCGAATGCGTGGATTTACAACTTTACTAATCCTGCTGGCTTGGTCGCGCAAGGGTTGCACGATGCAGGTATCCGCAAAATCGTGGGCATCTGCGATAGCGCAAACGGCGCTCAACATGCGGCCAGTCGTTTCCTCGGCATACCGCTGAACCGTCTGCGGCATGAGGTTTTCGGCCTCAACCATCTATCATGGACTCGCAGTGTAAAAATTGATGTAGATTCAAACGGTCAAGGTGGCGAAGAAGTGCTGCCTGCCTTGCTAGGCGACCCGAAATTCATTGCCGGAACCCATATGTCGATGTTCCACCCGATTATCATTCAACAGCAAGGGATGTTCTTAAATGAATATCTCCACTACTTCTATCACCGGGACGAGGCCTTAAAGACATTATTGGCAAAGTCGGAAACGCGCGGCGAAGAAGTGGTACGTTTGACCGGCGAACTCCTTGACCGGCTCGAAGAAATTAACCCCGCTCAGCACCCGAAAGAAGCATTGGAGGCTTATCATGAGGTGATGGGCAAACGCAGCGCAACCTATATGGCTCACGCCCGCGGTGGTGCCGAACGAATAAAAACCGAACCCATCGGGAACGATGATGAAGGTTATTCAGGTGTCGCGCTGGGCTGCGTGGAAGCCATTGCCAACAACACCGATCATTACACCGGTCTCAACGTGCCCAACAACGGCACGATTGCCGGATTAGCCGATGACGATGTGGTTGAGGTCAACTGTCGCATTGACGGTGCAGGAATGCACCCCCTACCAATTGGCGAGATCCCCGAAGACCAGTATGTGCTCATTCGCACGGTCAAGCGCTATGAACGACTGGCTGCACAAGCCATACTCCAGCGTTCAAAGTCACTTGCTGTGGAAGCATTAGCAACCCATCCGTTAATTGGTTCGTATCCATTAGCAATCAAACTCGTGGATGACTTTCTAGTTGCCCATCATGAAACCGTTGGGGTCTGGAACTAAAGTAAGCTCTCATAATGAGCTAGAAATTGTATTGATTCCCTCCCTTGCTTGCGGGGGAGGGTTAGGGTGGGGGTCTAGCTCGATGATTTTCTAGTTGCCCATCATGAAACCTTCGGGGTCTGGAATTAGCTTTCGCATAACGAGTAAGGTGATCGCAGCAGTAAACTATGACTACTGATTTCGATATTGTCATTCCCGGTCACTACTTCTGTGATGTGATCTTCACCCATATGCACGATTTCCCCATATTGGGGGGCGAGATTTACAGCGAGGGTGTTCAAGTCGTTCCCGGTGGCGGCGCGTTAAATACCGCCATCGGCCTCAACCGGCTCAGTATAAAAGCCGGTTGGGCAGGCGTACTCGGTACCGATTTTTTTAGCCAGTACGTGAGCAATTATATTCAACGTGAAAAGCTCAACACGGGTTTGGTGCAGCATCTAGAGGTGCCGCTTCAGCGGGTGACAGTTGCCCTTTCCTATCCAACAGATCGCGCGTTCATCACCTATGCTGAAAAACCGCCGGAAATTATCGAGCTGACCAAATATGCGCTGGAAAACGCCCGATTCCGACATCTCCACTTTTCGGGTCTAGTTATCCACGAAGAACTCCCCGAACTGCTTAAAGTCTGTAAGCAAAAAGGGATTAGCACGTCAATGGAGTGCCAGCACCGCGACGACACGCTCGACACGCCGTTAGTACGCTCCATTTTGTCGAACGTCGATATTTTTATGCCAAACGCAATTGAAGCACGGCGTATAACCCAATCCGAGACGCTTACACAAGCAATTGATGTGCTCTCGCAGATCGTAGGCGGGGTGGTTGTCAAAAATGGCGCTGAAGGGGCAATTGCCCAATTTGGAACAACGAACTATTACGCACGCCCTTATACAGTCACCCCGATTGATACCACCGGCGCAGGGGATGTTTTCAATGCAGGCTTCTTAGCAGCCTATCTCCAAAATCACCCGATTAAGACGTGTTTGCGCTGGGGCAACTACTGCGGCTCACAATCAACATTAGGCTACGGCGCGAGTAACGCACCCACATCAATACCTGAAGAGGTTTAATTCCTTCAAAGTTTGAAAACTCAAACCTAATCCGGTTGACACACCTGAACCTTTGTTCTATAATAAGGTAGTTCGATCACAACCATAACTGTGTTTGTAGGAACGCGATAATGATCTTTAACGATTAAACACGGCGTTAAACCCTGATCTCTCGTAGGGAATGGTCTGAGACCATTCCGTTTGCCTCCTCTCTCCAAGCTGTACTCAGCCAATTGGAAGGGTTATGAGCAACCTTAGCGAATGGAGGGGTGAGTTTATCCGACCTAATTTGTAAAACTTGATCATCGCGTCCGGACCACTAAATTTACACGCCCAGATTACTACCCTGTAATAGTGATCTCTGCGGTTTTGCACTGGACTTAAAACAGGCAGCTAGAGGGGGCAAAAGACCTATTTTGCAGCAAACATTGCAGCAGCACCCCTACTACTAAATTTGCTGCAAATCTGCTGCCTTTTTCTGGAAAATTGTCACTTGAAACTGTTGATTGGCAATCTTGGCGGCGGCACACCCTTCGCCATAATTGCCGTGGTTTCAACCGAACAATCCGCCGAATTGCTTTATAAAACGAAGTTGATATTGGCGAAAATGCTATCTTCACCGCCAAATTTGCCAACTGATAAAGTGATACGAACGACTCTGATGACTAACAATCATTGGCTTTTGTATAAAGCTAAAAGCCAATCACGAACCACTTAAAATCGACTGGTACTGTGTTATTCCAGCATCGCGCATCCGGCTTTCAAGTTGAGCCAAAGCCGTTTTCACAAAGGCTGGCCCTTTGTAGATAAAGCCTGTGTAAGCCTGTACGAGCGATGCACCCGCTTCCAACTTCTCCCAAACATCATCGCCCGTAAATACCCCACCAACGCCAATAATCAACAGCTTGTTATCGGTATGCTGGTGAATGTGCCGGATAATTTCAGTCGAACGTTGGCGTAAAGGCTGCCCACTTAACCCACCCGCCTCGTTTTGATACGAGCTGTGGAGATGAGGTCGTTCGAGTGTCGTATTGGTCGCGATGATACCTGCGATAACAAATTCCAGAGCGAGGTCGAGAATATCATCAATTTCCGGCCACGTTAGATCCGGCGCGATTTTGATAAGCAATGGTTTAGGCGAACCACCACGCGCTAAATCACGCATTTCGTTCATCAGCCGTTCGAGCAACTCGGCTAAATAATCCCGTGTTTGCAGTTTGCGTAGATCCGGCGTGTTCGGTGAGCTAATGTTGACCACAAAAGCATCGCCGTAAGCATGAAGTAAGTTCAGTGAGGCCGTATAATCCTGAACTGCGTCCTGCAAAGCCGTCGCCTTATTCTTACCGAGGCTGACGAAGATCGGTACGTCAACATGATTACCAATCTTTTGCAGTCGGTTAACCAATATGTTCATACCCGTACTGGGAAAGCCCATCCGGTTAATAAGTGCCTTGTCTTCAGTCAGGCGAAACAAACGCGGTGAAGGATTACCGGGCTGTGGTTGGGGTGTAACCGTCCCGACCTCGATAAAACTAAAACCGAGTGATTGCAAAGCCGGTAAGCAGCGTGCCTCTTTATCAAAACCACCTGCTAAACCAAGGGGATGGGCAAAAGACATACCAAACGCTTGAATGGGTACATAGGTAGGGCGCGGCGAAAAAGCGCTCGATAGCAATTTGCGGGAGGGCGGGAACTGCCCCGCCCCACTGAGTAAGTCGATTGACACATGATGGATAGTTTCAGGATCGAAGCGTGACAAAAATAGTCGGTACAAACCATCATACATGGTCAGCAGCCACATAACGCTGAATTTCAGCATGATGTTCAGCCGTCAGGAAGCCAAGCTGTTCCCACACAGGCAGCAGTTGGCTCAATGTAACCAGTGCGTGATAGCGATAACCAGCCTTGCTTAACATGTCGGCTGCGCCCTGTTCACGGTCGATAACCACCACAATATCTTTCACCACCAAATCGGCCGATTTTAAGCGCTCGATGGTTTCAATCTTGGTCTCGCCGGTCGTCGCTAAATCATCCAAAAGGAGCGCCGTATCACCCGCCTCAAACACACCTTCGATATTCACACCTGTGCCATAGGCTTTGGCCTCACGACGTGGGTAAATGAGCGAACGACCGGATTGAAGGGAAGCTGCTACACCAATCGGGAAGGCCGCGTCAGGGAGCGCCGCGATATGGTCAAACTGCAAGGTATCAAGCAAACGCGCTAAGGCCGCTCCGACCACATTCAGATGCTTTGGATATGACACCAAACGGCGCAGATCGAGGTAAAACGGTGAAACTTTACCAGACTTGAGCGTAAAGCTGCCAAACTTAACACATCCCGACTCCGCTAACGCACGGGCTACCGCGACTAAATCATGA
>JAPUDW010000324.1 GCA_027492915.1 Bacteroidota bacterium
GCGCACAGGTATTTAATGGCTACAAGCATCTGATACAAACACGCATGAAGTCGAAAGCATTTCACCCCAACGGTGGGCAGCGAGCGCGGATACTAGCGGACGGAAAGGTGCTGGTGCTAGAACGCACATCACCCGACCACGCCGAGCATGTGGTGTGCTTGTTCAACATCAGCCCCGAACCGCAAACGGTCGAGGTTCAATATGCAGCGACGACGGATTTACTTAGCAACGAAGCTTGTGTACAGCAAGTCCAGCTTGGCGCGTATCAAACACGTTGGCTGCGCATTTAGAACTCATTATTTAAATCCCACGACAAAGGACTGATCGTGACATTTTCCGAACTTCTCCATAACCGAATTGATCTGACACACATCCCATTTACGGATCGCGGTACACGCCTGATGTTGTTCCGGCGCGAAAACGAACTGTTTATCCGGCTGGCGGAACGGTGGGAGAAAATACAAAGCCGAACCGGACATTACCGTTTGCGACCGCCGATCCTCAAAGAGTTCGCGTTTCTTGATGACGAGGGGCAGCCAATGCCGTTTGAGGTCGAAAGTTACCCGCACCTGACGCAAATTCATACCGCGAAGGGAACGTTCGACTTCGTATTCACGGATACGGAAACGATGCTGATGCGGATGCCAACGGGCAGCCATACTATTCAATTCACGGCACAAGGCGAACGTGGACAAATTGGCAGGCGCGGGGGTGACTTACACGGGTTCCGCAATATCGCCTATACCACCAACGCCAAGCTAACATCGAACGAGATGAGTTTGCTGCCGGAGGAATGGTACAAGGTGAAGGTGGGTGTGGAAGTTGAACGCGGAAATGTGTTCTTGCTCAACATCACACCACGGCTGGGATTTAACCGTTCGATCCCTGATCCGCAGCATGAGATTGATGCCGCCTATAACCGATGGGAACAGTGGTTCAAGGTTGTACCGAGCGTCAAAAAAGAATACAGGACTCAATATGACTATGCGTGGTGGGTGATGCGGGCGGGGTTACTGAGCCAGCGATTTTACTTCACGCGCGAGGCACTCTCCCCTTCCAAGATTCATTACGTGGGTGTGTGGCAGTGGGATCAGTTCTTCCATGCGCTAGCGTTCCGGCATGTGGACACACGGTTGGCGGAAGATCAACTACGCATTGTGCTTGACCATCAACGGGCGGATGGAATGCTGCCGGATGCGATCCACGACGAAGGGTTGGTGACGCATCTGACGCTGCCAGTGGAGGCCGATGTGACCAAACCGCCATTGGCGAGTTGGGCGGCGTTGAAAGTATTCGAGATTTCACAGCACCACGACTTCCTTGAAGAAGTGTATGAACCGCTGTCGCACTGGCATGACTGGTGGATTACCCACAACAGCGATAACGAGGGGTTATGCGAGTATCATCATCCGTTTTCATCAGGATTGGATGATAGCCCGCTGTGGGATGCGGGAATGCCCGTCACCGCACCCGACTTGAACACTTACATGTGTGTCCAGCAGGAATCGCTGGCGCAAATGGCGGATTTAATCGGGCGACCAGAGGATGCCGTACGCTTCCGCGATCTGGCGAAGCAAACAGCGCAAAATATGCTGAAATCGTTGTGGGATGAGAAGCGCGAGATGTTCATGGCGAAGCACAACGGTGAGTTTATTCCCGTGGTGTCGCTGTTCAGCCTGCTACCGTTGTGGACGGGGCAATTACCGGAAAAGATCCAGAACTGCCTGCTCAACCATCTCATCGATCCAAATCTATTCTGGACACAGTATCCGCTGGCGACAGTTTCAATCAATGACCCATCTTTTGACGCGATGCAAATGTGGCGTGGGCCGTCGTGGATGAACATCAACTATTTATTCGTGGAAGCACTCAAGCGAATTGGCAAGCCAGAACTGGAAACTAAGCTCCGGCGGGATACGCTGGCGACGATTATGCAGCAGCGGGATATTTACGAATACTATAACCCGCTGACAGGTGAGCGCCCACCGAAAGCCGCGCCGATCTTCGGCTGGACATCGGCAGTGTTCATTGATCTGGCGATTCAGGAAAGCCAAGTCGCGAAAGGATAGAGAAACCGCTATGCTTAGGGCTTCTCTCAACGTTTTCCAGAGAAGCATACAAAAAGACATTGAAAGATCAAATGAGTGGAGCGTACACATTCGCTCCACTCATTTATGCTGTAGTTAGGTCATAAGCGGTTTAGTTAAGAGGAGCGACTACTTACAACCTGTTTGCGTAGTCGGTCATGTAGTAGAGAAATGTGACCGATAACAACCCGATGAAAGCATAGATGGCAGAACTTATCACACAAATCGTAACATTCCTTGAGCAAATCGTGTTGGCATTTGGCTACCCCGGTATGTTCGCGGTACAAGTTTTGGAAAATGTATTGACGCCTATCCCGACTGAACCGATTTTGCCAATGGCGGGAATATTGGTGGCGCAGGGCAAGCTGAACTTCGTTGGCATTTGGGCAGCAGCCGTGGCTGGCAGCACCACAGGGTCATTTATTCTGTATCAAATTGGCAAGCGGGCGGGTGAACCTGCCGTGAGGATGCTTATCCGGCGTTGGGGAACCTATTTGGGGATGAACGAACCCATACTCAACCGTGCCATCGTCCTATTCAACCGATACGGCGGTTGGATGATCTTTTTCGGGCGATTTTTACCAGTGGTACGACCTACCCTGTCGCTGGTGGCAGGGATGAGCCACCTGCCGCTGCGGATATTTATCCCGTTTACGGCTTGTAGTACTGGCCTAGCGATCCTTATTTGGATTAGCGCAGGTTATCTGCTTGGTGAAAATTGGTCGTCGATCTTAGACCTCTTGCAGCAGTTCGCGCCGATCCTTATTCCAGCCGGGATTATCCTAGGGGTTGCAGTGGTTTCCTATCTTATCTGGCGATGGACGCGGGTACGCGCATTGAGGCGGATACCAGAGGGTTTGGAATAAGGGGCATTAGGGAACTGTATTAGGGTCGATGACATACTGCCACCAATTCCACGAGATGCCGTTACTTTCGCCGACAATGTGCGGAAAACGAGTGAGCCACCATTTATGATGGGCGCGAATTTCGCCATTGCCCCAATCAACACAGGTGACGATACGTGATTCTCCGGTCAAATCGGGGAAGTTCAGCCATGTGTCGCAGCGGCTGGGAACAGGCGTATGATTACCCCAGTCATAATCACGCTGGCTGTTGGGGGCGAAGTGAACGTTACGGTATTCTGCCCTGCCACTATCTTTTTTGTATTAGGGGGTTTACTTTTCGAATTGGTTGGCCTCACCACGGGCTTTTTCTAACATTTTATACAAAATCGACTCGGCACGATGGCCTAAATCTTCCAACATTTCACCTACGCCGCGCTCGAAGTTAAAACCCATTATAACGAAGCGACGGTTAGCGTGTTCCGTACCCACTAAGGGAGGCGCGTTACACCAGAACGCGCCGGGGCCGCACATGATTGACTCCCAATAGCCACCATAAGGGTGACCAAACAACCAGACCTCATCAATTTCGCCACTATTGACACGCTCGATCATGTTAAATTCGCGCACGAGTTCGAGATAATCGACACCATCAGGATCATGAAAGCTGCGGGTACGCCATGCTTCAAGATAGGATTCTTCTGTGTAGCGAAAACCATCGCGCTTGAGAGGATAAGTTTCAACAACCTGATGCTCGACGACTTCGTAGTTGGCATAACCGAAACTGATTTCACGAATATCGTCGATATAGGCACGGGCGAGCTTCTCAGGATCTTGCCAGCGGAAATACTCTTTGAGGGTACGGTTGCCCTGCGACCGCAGCACGGGGTTATGAGTAATCGCCAAAACTTTGCGGGTGATAGGTGCAGGCAGCGTGACATCGCCATGCGGAATCAATGGGAAAGGCTCAGCAGGTTTGGCAAACAGATTACGCAACCAGCGTTCCATCAAGAGCACACCCTTACAATTTTAGACGGTAACTACCCGCTTTATTGAGTATGAGCGTAAGCAGCGTGGTGTCGTCCGCCAACTTATGGTGCAATTGAGCACAGTATACCTTTAAGCGATGCAATTCATCAGGATTAGCTTCAAAATTCGCAGATCAAAAAACGTTTTCTCATCATAGTGCGATATTGATATGGCGGGACTCAGGGTTACTTGCGAGTGTATAACCACAGACCTATAATGAGTCTCATGGCAAAATCAAACGCACGCTCACACTTCTTCGTTAGTTACAGCCGCAGTGACCGGATCGCGGTCGACAAACTGGTAGCGGATTTGCGCCAGCGCGGGTATACGCTGTGGGTCGATATTGACGAACGCGGCATCGAACCGGGTGAGGATTGGCGCAACGAACTGGCGAAGCAGATGTCACTAGCAGAGTGCGTGATTGCTTGCGTGTCACCCGATTTCCTAGAATCGCCACACTGCCGCGCCGAAATTGAGCAAGCGCAGCGGGAAAACAAACGTATTTTCCAAGCGATTGTGCGACGGCTGGATGCCAAACAATCGCTGGCAGAATTCAAGATTGACCACCTGCAATATGCCGACCTGACCATCAATTACGAGGATGGCCTGCGAAAGCTGCTGGTTGCGCTCCCCCCTCCACAAGCACCCTTACGAAATATCACGCGGCGAGCGGGTATCGCGGTAGGTATACTCGCGGTTATCGCGCTGGCGTTTATCGGCGTGATGCTGGCGGTACGGGGTGGGATCAGCAGTATTCAACCGACGATGACCTCAATTCCTCCGACCGCTACGGTAGCCCTACAAAATTTTGATGTCAGTGTTGTGATGAGTTACTTCGTGGTGGATGCGCCGGAGACGGTTACACAAGCGGATGCCGATGCGCTGATCGAACGGTTTAGTAAGGCGCTTGACCAACAACTGGCATCTGAGATCGGCAGCAGTACACTGAACCTGAGTTACAAGTTGGATGGGCCAACGGATATTCCTCGCATTACCGGCAGGGATGCACAGGCACGACAACAAGCGGCGATTGCCCTACTCGATGCACGGCAGGCGAAGGTTGCGATATACGGGGTGATTAGCTACGACGAAGCGGCAAGACAGATGGTGATGCAACCGGAGTTTTATGTCTCGGCTGACCGCTACTTCAATGATGCCCAAGATCTGACTGGAAGCTATAAGTTCGGGCAAGCGATTCCAGCCGACTCGTTGGACGAGCGTGGGAAGTTGGGTGCGCGGGTCACGGCTTTGTCGTACATCATGACAGGGTTATTCGAGCATATGACGCGGCAGTACGACAGCGCCTTAGAGTCGTACCAAGCAGCTTTGGACACATCGAATTGGACGGAGGCAGACGGTAAAGAAATCCTGTACATGCTGATCGGCAACAGCACGATGAAGCTGGCGGAAGAAGCCGCACGACAGTGTGACCGGACAACGGTGCTGACTCAAACAGATGCGGCGGAGACAGCCTATAACGAGAGCAAGGCGATTGACAGCCAGTACGCACGGGCATTCGCGGGCTTAGCGAACGTGTATGCGGTACGGGCGCTCTGGCTGCCGGAGGATAACGACGGATGCGCGAGCCGGAAGCTGAACATCGGCGCGTTACAAGAAGCATCCAGTTACTTGACACAGTATGAGACATTAGCGGGGGAAGCACCGGAGCAGGATTTGGGTATCTGGCGTAAGATGCTGCTCACCGAGGTGCAGGTTCACTTCTTGCTGTGGGCTGCACAGGACAGAACGACGCGGCTGGATGACACCAATCCTGAATATGTGGCGATGAATACGGCAGTTAACAAAATCATCCAGCGGTATTCGAGCAACAGCGACAGCACATGGGCGAACCCCGTGATGGAAGCCTATATCTTCCGTGGGCAGGCACGGTACGCACGGGGACAGTTCCGTGACGCACTGGATGATTACCGCGCAGCGCTGGGTGTTTATGATGATGTGAGCAAAGATGCCAGCATCCAGACACGATTACTCGCGCCAGAACGGGCAATGACGGTTTACGGGTTACAGGGTGACGCGCAGTTTCAGCTCGGCAATTATAAGGAAGCGTCGAATGCCTATTACCAAGCGCTGACGATGGCGCGAGATTTGGACGTAAGCGGCTCAATCACTTCTTATGAGGAGCGGCTAAAGCGGGCGGACACTTACGGTACGGCGACCCCAACACCCATCCCACCGACAGACAGCGACACGCTGGAACCAACCGCGACTGCACCCGTACCAACGGTTGTACCGACCGAGTTGTCGAGCGCGACGGCAGAGGCGACATTAGAGATAACAGCCGAAACCACACCACAGCTATAAAATCGCCCGTTGAAGGAGATCAAGATGAACAAACGAGCATTAGGTACCATTAGCTTACTCCTTCTCGCGGCGGTTGGTGGGGCGTTTCAAGCATCGGCGCAAACCGCGACACCGACCGTTTCCCCCACACCTACCGTGACGCTGACACCAAACGGTACGGCGACACGCGCCCCGTTCCCTACACGGACGGCAACACCGACTAACCTGAACGACACGCTGGAAATTGACCTCGGTGATGATTTTTCACCGGACTTGGTGGCAGCAGTCGGGATTGGGACAGGCGGTCAGCGCCAGTTTTTGAACTGCGCGGTGGAAGTGCAGGGGGGAAGCCTGTTTAGCGATTTTGGGCCACAAGATGTACAAGATATACCGGATTTCCGCGTGATGCTGCCCTCAATCTGCTCGGATGTTGAGATTAAGGCCGAGGATGTGCGAGTTTATGCACCGAACGGAACTCAGCTCCAACCAGCCGTGTTCAGCCAGATTGACGTGGACAACGGTGGGATTACCAAGTACATGGCGGGGTTACCACTGGGGGCGTTCCTGACACCGGGGCGCTGGCTTATGCACCTGATGTCACCGTTTGAATACGATTTGTATATCACGATACCGGATATTACGCAGACGATTTTCCTGCGCGGGACGCTGAACACGGGCATTCTGGCGGGCTTCAAACCGTTCGAGCAGGTACGGGCGTTCGCGTATGAGGCGATTAACGGCGGGCTGGATGGCTGGCGGTTCACCAAGAGTTTCGAGTTCGGCACAAACCAGTTCGGCTTCCGCGTGGTGAGCCTGAATAACCTCGCGAATTCATCTATTATTTTCGTCGGACAGCAAGGGAGCGTTTACATCTCGAATGCGGCCTTCCAAGGGAACGGGCCGGAGCAAGATGCGCGGGTCATTACCCCGAATGTGATCGCGCAAGTCTGGTCGGCTCAACCCGCTCAACAGGGAAGCGCACCGACAGCGAATGGTAACGTGACCGAACGAACTGATTGGCGAGGCGTCGTGCAAGTTTATGTACCGGCAGGGTGCTTTACGATGGGCAGCGATGTACTAGCGGACATCAATAACCAGATTCGGGGGCACAGCGCACGGATGGTGTGTATCTCCCAAAGTTACTGGATCGACAAGTACGAGGTGAGCAACGCGGAGTGGGAGCAGTTCCGACTGGATACCGGTTCTCCACTGGCTGATCTACCAAGTTACCAGACATCCAACCAACCGGACACGCCACGAGTGGGCATGACACTGGAGGAGGCGATGGCTTATGCCCAATGGCGAGGCGGGCGCATTCCAACCGAGGCTGAGTGGGAGTACGCAGCGCGTGGGCCGAACTCACCGTTATACCCGTGGGGTGATGTGTTCAGCGGGCAAGCGAACATTTACGGGACGGCGGGCGGGACGGTTCCGGTAAGCCGGTATCCCGAAGGCGTGAATTGGGTCGGTGCGTTCAACATGGCGGGTAATGCGGGTGAGTGGGTAGCAGACTGCTTTGACGCGACTTATGATGCGCAGTTGGTGACGAATGATCCGGTTGGGCCGTGCTACGGGACGAACGAGATGGTTAAGGGCAGTTCATTCGGGTTTAACAGCTATCCAGCACAGTCGGCCTACCGGTTTGTGAACCCGATTAAACAGCGCTGGTTTGATGTGGGTTTGCGGGTGGTTTCTCCAGCGTAGAAGTGGCAAGTCATACCCCACCCTAACCCTCCCCGTAGTAACAGGGAGGGAACTCGTAAGGCGGTGGATGGTGAGTTCACCGCTTTTTATTTAGAGAAGAGTTGCCAGTTTACGGTTATTAGTCAAATCCTTATTGATAATCTTTGATTCGGGAAATTCGCAATCATTTTTAGTACCGTTTCCGAAGTTTTGATTTATGGCGGCGGCGGCGGCGGATTCGCCATAAGGCA